>CAMAUL010000053.1 GCA_945861405.1 Candidatus Methylobacter oryzae
TCAATTTAGTACAGATACCCAGAAAATCTGGGTGCAGGGGAATATCAGCTTTTAAGGCTTATTGCCAGTTCAGTAGGTCGGGCATGCTGTTTATGCCCGACATATACATGCATTAAAATGTCGGGCAACGAAAAGATGTCGCCCGACCTACAAAGCTGACTCCATGACCTGAGTTTACGATTTAATAAGATGCTCGTAACTATAATGTGAACCGATCCAAAACCACACAAGCCCATCTGTTCTTTCTTTTGCTAACGCACGGTAGCGCAATCCGATACGAACCGACCAAAAAATGCCGACCTTTTTTAAACGCAAGGATGGATGGCGTGGATTAGTACAAAGTAATTCAAAGTTTTTATTCAGCCAAATTATGGATGTCTTCGGGAAGTTGTCGGTAATGAAACCAAAATTCTGGTGTAGCAAAATGATTCACAAGGGTTTTGCGCGACCGGCAATAAAGTCATTGTCGGCATTTTTACCAACGGCGTCTAAACGACCGGACAGAATATCAGCTTCAATTTTCTTATCCCATTGGTCTGCCATAAATTCCTCAAACCATTCTGAAAATTGTAAAAGCTCTTCGGAGGAGAGCTTTGAAACGGTCTTTTTTAACTCTTGAGTGTTAATCATAATGTTTACCCCAAAGTAAATATTTTTCTATTGTAACAACCTACAAATCAAGATAACCGGTCTCTTCATGCAGCACGTTATCCAGACCTTGTACTTCTTCATCGGAAGTCACCCGCAGGCCTATGAATTTGTCCAGACATTTTAAAATCAGGTAACTGAAGAGTGCGCTCCAGGCCGCAGTCACCACTATCGCCAAGGCTTGAACTTCGACCTGATCGATGATGGTAACGCCCTCGGCCAAACCGAGGCCACCCAAGCTGCTGGCTGCAAATACGCCGGTCAATAATGAGCCGGTTACGCCGCCTACGCCATGAACGGAAAACACGTCCAGGGAATCATCGATTTTTAGGGTGCGTTTGACGTATTGGGTCGCGTAAAAACAGACGAACCCGGCGGTAATGCCGATCACCAGCGCACCGAAGGGGCCGACAAAGCCGGACGCGGGGGTGATGGTGCCCAAGCCTGCGACCATGCCGGTCACGATGCCCAATACGCTGGGTTTGTTAAAGCGCTTCCATTCGATAAACATCCAGGTTAAAGCCCCGGAAGCCGCACCGATATGGGTCACCAGCATCGCCATGCCTGCGCGTCCGTCTGCGGTCAACGCGCTACCGGCATTAAACCCGAACCAACCGACCCACAACATGCCTGCGCCGGTTACTACCATGGTCATGTTGTGCGGCGGCATAGCTGTATTGGGAAAGCCTTTTCGTTTGCCCAAAACCAACGCGGCTACCAACGCCGCAACACCGGCATTAATGTGGATCACGATGCCGCCTGCAAAATCCATTGCGCCCAAATCGGCCAACCAGCCGCCGCCCCACATCCAGTGGCAGACCGGCAGATATACCAAAATCAGCCACAAGCCGCTAAACCATAGCATTGCCGAAAATTTCATCCGTTCGGCAAAAGCGCCGACGATCAGTGCCGGTGTAATGATCGCAAAAGTCATTTGAAACATAAAGAAGACTGTTTCTGGAATAGTGCCTTTTAACGAGGCGACGCCTATGCCGGGCAGGAACACCTTGGAAGCGCCGCCGATGAATTTTTGCAGCTCTCCGCCGTCGGAGAAAATAAAGCTGTAAACGCCAGCCAGCCAAAGTATCGAAACCAGACAGGTAATCGCAAAACACTGCATTAATACCGACAGCACGTTTTTGCTTCTGACTAATCCGGCATAAAACAGCGACAAACCCGGTATGGTCATAAACAAGACCAAGGCGGTCGATGTTAAAACCCAGGCGGTATCGGCTTGGTTTAATTGATCCGCAACGGCCAGATCGGGTAAAAGCAGGAGGCCTAAAAACAGCCTTCTATTTATTATTTTTGGTAACATTTTTTTTCCTTGTGCCTAAATGGCATCTTCTCCGGTTTCACCGGTTCTAATACGAATAACTTGTTCCAAATTGGATACAAATATTTTTCCATCGCCGATTTTTCCGGTATTGGCCGCATTAACGATGGTTTCAACGGCTTTATCGACTACATCATCAGCGACAGCGATTTCCAGTTTAACTTTGGGCAGAAAATCGACCACATACTCGGCACCCCGGTACAACTCGGTGTGGCCTTTCTGGCGGCCAAAGCCTTTTACTTCGGTTGCGGTAACGCCTGCAACGCCAATTTCAGATAATGCTTCTCGGACATCATCCAATTTGAACGGTTTAATGATCGCTGTTATTAGTTTCATGTTCTCTCTCAGTTAGATAGCAAAAGTGCGGGTAACATCGGCTGCAATCATAGTGAATTATCAAGCAACATACAATTGAGACCTGATAAATACATAGACAGCCGTGTTTTTATCGAGCTTATTGCCTTCCTTATAAACGCAAAAAAAACGGGCGCAGAATATGCGCCCGTTTTTGCGAAAAGCTTTAGCTTTGAGAAAAGTTTGCTATTAAATCAACTGTGATACGCCGTTTCACCGTGCTCGGAAACATCAAGCCCGATACGCTCGACCTCTTCGCTGACCCGAAGACCGATCACCATATCGACGATCTTGTAAGCTATAAAAGAGACCGCGCCTGACCAGACGATACAGACTCCCACACCCCAAGCTTGACTGGTGAGTTGTCCGATCATGCTGTATTCAGCCACGCCGTTGGCGACATAATCCCAAACGCCGGTGCCGCCCAGTGATGGGCTGGCGACGATGCCGGTACCCAATGCGCCGAGAATCCCGCCTATGCCGTGGACACCGAAAGCATCCAGAGAGTCGTCATAGCCCAGTGCCGCTTTCAACATAGTCACCGACCAGAAACACACCGCACCGGCAGCAAGTCCTAAGAAAATAGAACCCATCGGGCCAGCCCAGCCACAGGCAGGCGTTATCGCAACCAGACCTGCTATCGCGCCGGACGCGCCGCCCAACATGCTGGGTTTGCCGCGCAGCAGCCATTCTGCGCCCATCCAGGCGAGGGTCGCCGCCGCACTGGCCAGCAATGTGTTGACGAAGACTAGAGCGGCAAGGCCGTTGGCTTCCAGGTTGGAACCGACGTTAAAACCGAACCAGCCAACCCATAACAAGGATGCGCCGATCATGGTCATCGTGACGCTATGCGGTGCTAGCGATTCCTTCCGGTAACCGATACGCTTGCCGATCATCAAGCAACCTACCAATCCGGCGATACCGGCGTTGATATGCACAACCGTGCCGCCTGCAAAATCCAGTGCGCCTTTTTGGAACACGAACCCTGCCGTAGCGCCAGCCGCTGTTCCAGCCGTAGCGTCGGTATAAGCATCAGGACCGGCCCAATACCAGACCATATGCGCCATCGGTAAGTATGAAAACGTAAACCACAGCACCATAAATAATAAGACGGCTGAGAATTTAACCCGCTCGGCAAAGGCCCCGATGATCAGCGCGGGAGTAATCGCGGCAAAGGTCAGCTGAAAGGCAACGTAAATATACTCAGGCACGAAAACGCCCTTGCTGAAAGTAGCCGCCAGCGAATCGGGCGTTATGCCTTTAAGGAACAGCTTGCTGAATCCGCCAAAGAACGCATTGCCCTCGGTAAACGCGATGCTGTAACCGTAGATCGCCCATAAGATAGCCATCAGCGAAAAAATCACGAACACTTGCATCAACACGGACAGCATGTTTTTGGCGCGCACCATGCCGCCGTAAAACAGCGCCAATCCGGGGATAACCATCAGGATAACCAGCACGGTCGCCATAATCATCCATGCGGTATCGCCCTTGTTAGCAGCAGGAACGACAGTCTCCGCAACAGAAAGCCCAGAAAAACTTAGCGACGAAAACAGCATGAAGGCAGTTAAAAGATATTTCATAGTTCCCCCTTGATTAAAGTGCTTCTTCGCCAGTTTCCCCGGTACGAATCCGGACAACCTGCTCTAAATTGGTTACAAAAATTTTACCGTCGCCTATTTTGCTGGTATTGGCTGCTTTGGTAATGGCTTCTACCGCTTGATCCAGCATGGAATCGGCCACCGCCACTTCAATTTTGGCCTTGGGTAAAAAATCAACCACATATTCGGCGCCGCGATACAATTCGGTATGGCCTTTTTGCCGACCGAAACCTTTGACTTCGGTGACGGTGACCCCGGATACCCCTATATCCGAAAGCGCCTCGCGCACATCGTCGAGCTTAAAGGGTTTAACAACAGCAGTTATCAGTTTCATACTATGCCTCTTGCTTTAATTAGCTGTTTAAAATTATTCAATACGTTCTCCTGATGTATTTCGCTTACATCTGCCTGTGCATCTTCGCCATTTCCAGGTTTTCCTCGGCGGCTTTTTCATAGACATCAATCAGCCTTTGGCAATGGACTCCGAACCCGGTTGCCTGCTGCTTTCCAATCAACCACGGCTCGCGCTGGTATTGAATCAGGATTTTCTTGTGTTCCTCAACTTTAAGCTGCATTTCTTTCGCCGCTTCCTCATAGTGTTTCGCCAGCGCCTCATGATCGGCCTTGGATTCTGCGTTTTGCACGGCTAGGCTCATATCCATCGGATGCGGGTTCATCTCGCTACATGCGGACAGTAAGCCGAGTGTCAGTATCAAGGTAATAAATAATTTGGTTTTCATAGGTTTTTCCACCGTTATTGTTGGCTCAGAATCAATCGTGAGTTGTAGTTCGTAGGATTAAAAGTTAACGTTGAAATCGGTAGAAAACAGGAATTGATCCGTCTTGGCATTGCCGAAGGGGCGGTACGCACTGCCTGTGCCAGCAACTCTCCCGTCCGCCCAGTCATAACGGACATTCGGGCGAATATTCAACCATTTCATCGGCTTCCAGTTCATACCGGCAGTAATGCCGTAATAGCTGGCGCCAGCCCCCAAATTACTTCCGCTGTAGTTGGTATTCAGACCGCCGCTGGCGTAACTGTCTAGCCCATTACTGGAAGCCGCAGATACCCGACCTGGAGACCAAACCCTAAAACCGTCTTGATCGCGGAACCATTCAGCGCGGATACCCGCAGTCAGATTGTCCTTGATGTCGTAGGTTAAATGTGAATTGATACCATACCATTCGGCATCTTTATTAACCCCTGCAGCTATTAAGACGCCATTGGCGTAACCATGATCATGTTGCAAAACCAGATGCGTTTTGTCAGTGATATTGTGCTTCAACACTATGCTGTACAGCCCCCATTTTTTGCTGCTCTGTTCCGATGTATCGCCATAAGTTCCACTGATATTGGCCGAAGTACCCTTATCGTTGCTAGTCCAGGTGGTACCGGCCAAGCCGCCCCAGTTGCCTAATTGTTTGTTGAAGCCGCCATCCCAACCGCCGGTCGCGCTACCGGTAGTAACACCGCCCATGACTGCCCAGTTGTTATCAACCGTATAATTGCCCATCACGCCGGTATGGGTGAACGGTTCGCCATATTGCATGGTGTAAGCGTGGGTATAGAAAAAGTTATCGGGTGCAGGAACGGTCTCGTAACCGATCGGCGTATAAAAGTGACCGGCCTTGATATTCAAACCATTGCCGATAGGCGCATAAGCCTCGGCATAAGCCTGGGGCAGGGCAATATCGTAAAAACGATTATCATTGCTGCCAAGCATATTGAGATCCCAATTTCCCCTGTCCAAAGGCAGTCCGGTATTCACATCAAGCGCGGGGACGCCGTAAGCCTGGGTAAAAATAGAATCGGTACCGAACATCGCATCGAAACGTCCGCCGAAATCCCATGCGTCGCCTTCTGCTGCCACGGCGCGTTGCGCGAATATGTTTAATTGGTTCAGTTGGAATTCGGCAGAGCGATCACCAAAGGTAACCGGGCCGTTGAAACCGTTAGTGGGGCTAGCTGCGTTGTAGGTGACGCCGGCATTGGCCCAACCGCCGATTTTCAAACCCAAATTTTTCATGAATTGGCTTTCGTTGGGGTCGCCTACCGTTTCGAGCAAGGTGCTGGCTTCGGTCAAACTCTTAGCCTGAGCCACACCAAAAACAGAAACCAGCGCTATTCCCAAAGCCAACGGCTTTAGTTTGAAACGATTGTTGTTTAGATGGTTTTTCATATTAAAAATCCTGTGTGATTAAATCAAGGCAAAATTCCCACTGAACAACACACAAGCAAGTAAAATGCCAACTGTATTTGTACTATGGGCTTTCAGGTAAACAATTTTAAGCATAATGTATTTATTCTATTTTTCAATAGTTTGAAATTTTCAGCCAAAAAATAAATCATCACACTTCTGATAATCATAGGTTAGCCGCAATAAAAACAGAAATAACACGCACTGCTTTGGGGCATAATGGACTATTAGCGCACCATAAAAGGGCGTTAGTTACTTGGCTCATTCCCTCTTTAAATGATACGCAATTTATTCAGCCTCGTTTTTTTAGTGGCTAATCCAGCAAAAAAAATGGTATCGTTACCCCCCGTTTGGCATAAAACACAGATTCCATCTAACCCATCTTTAGGAGACAACATCAATGTCTGCAGCAAAAGTACTTAAATTAATTAAAGAAAACGACGTAAAATTCGTCGATTTTCGTTTTTGTGACACCCGCGGTAAAGAGCAACATGTAACATTCCCTGCTCACTCTATTGACGAAGATACCTTTGAAGAAGGCAACATGTTTGACGGTTCTTCAGTTGCCGGCTGGAAACACATCAATGAGTCAGACATGATCTTAATGCCTGATCCATCCACTGCGGTTATGGATCCTTTTTTCGATGACAACACCTTAATTTTGCGTTGCGACATCATTGAACCTAAAAACATGCAAGGTTACGAGCGCGACCCACGTTCATTAGCCAAACGCGCAGAAGCCTATTTAAAATCAACCGGCATTGCAGACACGGCATTCTTCGGCCCTGAAAACGAATTCTTCATCTTTGACGATGTCCGCTGGGGCACCGATATGAGCGGTTCTTTTTACAAAGTCGATTCCGAGGAAGCGGGCTGGAACTCGGAAAAAGTCTATCCAGACGGCAACACAGGCCACCGTCCAGGCATTAAAGGCGGCTATTTCCCTGTGCCCCCAGTTGATTCACTTCAGGACATGCGCTCTGCAATGTGTCTGACGTTGGAAGAAATGGGCATGACCACTGAAGTTCATCACCACGAAGTGGCAACAGCCGGCCAATGCGAAATCGGCGTGAAGTTCAACACCCTGGTTAAAAAAGCCGACGAAGTATTGGAACTGAAATATGTCGTCGCTAACATCGCTCATGCTTACGGCAAAACAGCGACCTTCATGCCTAAACCATTGGTTGGTGACAACGGCAGCGGTATGCATGTACACCAATCTTTAGCTAAAGGCGGCGTTAACCTGTTTACTGGCGATTTGTACGGCGGGTTGTCTGAAATTGCACTGTTTTACATCGGCGGCATCATTAAACATGCTAAAGCATTGAACGCATTCACCAATGCCTCAACCAACAGCTACAAACGTCTGGTTCCGGGCTTTGAAGCGCCTGTTATGCTGGCTTACTCAGCGCGTAACCGTTCAGCTTCTATCCGTATTCCTTTTGTCAACAACCCAAAAGGCCGTCGTATCGAAGTCCGCTTCCCTGATTCAACTGCAAATCCATACCTGGCGTTTTCAGCGATGATGATGGCTGGCTTGGACGGCATTCAAAACAAAATCCATCCTGGCGATGCTATGGATAAAGACTTGTATGACTTGCCTGCCGAAGAAGCAAATAACATTCCGCAAGTTTGCCATTCATTCGACCAAGCCTTGGACGCTTTGGACAGTGACCGTGAATTTTTGAAACGCGGCGGTGTTTTCACCGATGACGTGATTGACGGTTACATCGCGTTGAAAATGGAAGAAGTAACTCGTCTGCGTATGAGTACTCATCCAGCTGAATACGACATGTACTACAGCTTGTAAGCCTGTTTTAAGCTGACCTAAAAACCCCGCAAGTTAATTCGGCTTCGCGGGGTTTTTTTGTGCCTCAAATCATTGGCTGCACCCCGTTTTATCCTAGTCAACATAAGCAATAAACATGAGCTTAAAAAAGACTCACACCATTCCCATCACCCGGTTTGACCTCTCCGCTATCGCCGCTGAGGAGCGTTTTGCTATTTGGAAAGAAAGCGTTTCCGTGATCTTTCAAGCCGAGTTGCCGGAAAATACAGTAAGCGACTTATTTAATGCGCAAATAACGGCTTGTCATTTATCTTCCGTGTTATTGAGCTGTGTTACCAGCCAGCGGCAGTATTTTAATCGCCCCGCCAAACTGATTGCCGAAGATGGCTTGGATCATTTTTTAATTCAGATGTATACCCAAGGATCAACCTCTGGGCAATGGGGGAAAAACAACAATTCAACCTCCCGCACAGGCGATATTCTGTTTTTGGATTCAACGCGATCAATAACGTCATTGGCTGAAGATTTCTCCAATTTAACGCTGGTAATTCCAAGGAATCTACTGACCGCACAAATGCCCAATATAGAGCGGCAACATGGTTGCGTATTACCGAGAGAGTCTACTTTTGGCAAATTGCTAGGCGGGCATATGCTTGCCTTGCAAGATGCGGCATTAACCATGAGTGCAGAAGAAGCTTGTGCTGTCGGTCAAGGGGTTGTGAATTTAGCCGGGCTTTACTTTAACGGTATCTTGCCTAAGGAAGGTTGCCCTTCCGTGCAAGCGGCAACGAATAAAACAATTCGCCAGTACATCCTTAAAAACCTTGCCAATCCTGATTTGTCACCCGAAATGATAGCTGCGCATTTTCGAATGTCGCGTGCTTATCTTTATCGCGTATTTGATTCCACCGAAGGCGTCACCCACTTTATTCAAGAGCAGCGGCTACTCAAGGCGTTTAATGTCCTAAGTCATCCAGCTAATGGTGATCGGCGTATTAGCGAAGTTGGTTTTTCGCTTGGATTCATTAATGACAGCCATTTTAGCCGTAGTTTTTATCGTCATTTCGGCATTACGCCCTCAGTGGTGCGGAAAAATGCCTTAGCGAGCAGTCTGCTAAAAGTCGATGATAGCTCTATCGATAGGCGTTACGAAGATTGGCTGTTAGGTCTGCGATGATTATTTCTTTGAGTCGGCATGATTAGTTTAATGCCTAATTCTACTTTGTCAGATTACACACAAGCTCGTCATCCCCGCCGGGAGCGGGGATCCAGTGCCAGGGATGGTAAGCTAAAATCCATCCATGGAGTCTGGATTCCGGCACAAATCTGTTTGGAACAGATTTGCATTTACCCGAAGGGCATCAGGCAGGATAGCCTGATGTGAATCCCTGCCGGAATGACGATTCTGAATTGTGCGTTCATTGAATCTGACAAAGTAGAACTAACAAGGCTCACTAAATAAACGATTTTGGTCGGCTTCCTTCGTATTTCAACCTCCGAACGAAAACTTATCATTCCCAACGGGTAGCCCTTGCCCGGTGAAATGAGCGTTGCTGGTTAATTCAGTACACGTGATATTTCTACCCTTACTCATCAAGAAAACGCGTCAAAAACAGCCTCCGCCCTTCCGCTTCAAAATATCACATCTTCATGCCGAACAGGGTTTGCAAACACCGATTCCGCCTATGATGACTTCTAACGGCTTACAGCAAAAGCACAAGTAGACGGAAAGGCAAGTAATTTTAGACGCACAGACATTTTGTTTTGGAAGGTGTCTAGTAAAATCGCATACACAAACAAGAGATGGATAAACGTTCACTCATTACAGGTATTAACCTGCAATCCATTGATAATAATTACTCTTATATATCTCAATTAGTTCATCAACCAAAATAATAATCGGGTAGCGCGAGACTCTGAAAAGCTAGCGAACGATTGGCGATTGGCGATGCTGTATGGTGAAAGTTATTTGCATAATCCTCATGCTGGACGGGGTTTTCAACCAACGCCGTTAAGTTATGCGATTTTTTTAGTTTACATGAGAAATGGTGATCGCTGGAGTGCAGGCTTCGCCTGCTAACGCAAGCACCAAAAGTAGGCGCTTTACGACTGCACGGATGCAGGAGGTAGAGCAATGCAGGAGCGATTGCCGAGGCGAAGCTTGCACTCCAAATGCCTTAACTTAATAGGTCGCCTAAGATCCGCAAAGGTCAGAGGGTCGACTCCGAAGGAGGGGAATTCTCTTTTGCTTAACTACTCCACTTAAAATGCTACAAATCTCAATCCATGCGACAGAACCTCAAACTTAAGCAATTTTCCTTGTGGTTCTCATTGGCGGTGATGTTTGCGTTAAGCGCCAATGCCACTTTTCTGTTGATGATCCAGCGGGCATACGACAGCGTGGTGACTGTGCAGGAACACCGACAACGTGCGATGTCGCTGGCCAACGAGCTGCGGCAGGAGACCGAACAGTTGACGCTCTTCGTAAGGGCATACACCAGCACCGGTCAGACCCGCTATCTGACGTATTACTATGACATCCTGGCGATCCGTCAGGGCGAGAAGCCTCAGCCTGAAAACTACATTCCCGGAGCCTACTGGGGGATGGCGATAGCCGACGAGATTCAGCATCGGTTTCCGCCCAATGGCGAGCAGCGTTCACTCTCGGAGCGCATGAAATCGCTGGGTTTTAGCGAAGATGAATTTGGCGCGCTAGACAAGGTAAGCGCCGCGACCGAAGCCATGAAGCAAATCGAACAGATCGCTTTTGCCGCCACTCAGGGACTTTACGATCCGCTAACTGAGGATTTCGTCTCGGACGGCAAGCCCCGGCTGGATTTTGCCAGTCAATTGGTACACAGCCAAAAATACAACCAGCTCAAATCCAACCTTGCCAAATCCGTGATAGGACTGGTTTCCATGGTGGATCAACGCACCAATACAGCGGTGACCCAGGCGGCGAAAGACCTGGAGCGCTGGATATTCCTGACTTTCGGCAGCGTGGTGTTTACCTTTATGATGGTGCTGGTTGCATCGCAGGTAATTCGCCGCCGGGTTCTACAGCCGATAGAGGCGCTATCGAAGGCGGCCGGGCGGTTGGCTCAGGGCGACTACTCCACCCGTACCGGGGTCGGCAATAGCCGGAATGCAGCGGTTTCTGGGGCTACGCTACAAAATTCCGCCAGCGAACGCGGTGTTGAAGAATTGATGGCGCTGGGCGGGGCTTTCGACAGCATGGCCGAGTCCATCGAGCAAGACATCAAGCTGCGGCAGCAGACGCAACAGGAACTGGAAACGGCCAATCAGAAGGCCGAAGACGCCACCCGCGCCAAGTCGATGTTTTTGGCCAACATGAGTCATGAAATCCGCACCCCGATGAACGCCATTATCGGCATGGCCTACCTGGCGCTGAAAACCGAATTGACACCGCGCCAGAGAGATTACATCGACAAGGTGCATAACGCCGCCAAGTCGCTGCTCGGCATTATCAATGACATCCTCGATTTTTCCAAGGTCGAGGCCGGTAAGCTGGAGCTGGAGCAAACGCGTTTCATCCTTGAAGATGTGGTCGGAAATTCGTTGTCGTTGTTGCGCCAACGTGCCCATGAAAAGGAAATCGAGCTGCTGTTCGACATCACCGATCCGCTGCTGCTGGGCGACAGCGGGGCGCTGCTCGGCGATGCCCTGCGCCTCGGCCAGATACTGACCAACCTGCTGTCGAATTCGGTCAAATTCACCCATCAGGGCTACGTCAAACTGACCGTCAGCGTTGAACAGCGTAACGATGATGACGTGCTGCTGCGCTTTAGCATGAGCGATACCGGCATCGGCATGACCGCCGAGCAGGTAGGACGGCTGTTTCAGGAATTTACCCAGGCCGACGGCTCGACCACCCGAAAATATGGCGGCACGGGCTTGGGCCTGACTATCTCGAAGAAGTTTGTCGAACTGATGGGCGGGCGCATCTGGGTCGAAAGTACGCCCGGCGAAGGCTCGAGCTTTATCTTTACCGCCCACTTTCCGATTGCCAAGCCGGTGCCGCCGGTTGCTGCGGTGCTGCCAGGCGTTGACGTGCTGCGCGTACTGGTGGTTGACGATCAACCCGAAGCCTTGCTGGTGCTGGTCGATCTGCTGACCGCCCTCGGCGTCGGTGCGGCGCATGACCAGGAAATCGCTTGCGCCTCAGGTGGCGAAGCGGCCTTGGCGATGGTCAGGCAGGCGCTTGAGGTCGGTCTGCCGTATGACTTGCTGCTGCTGGACTGGGTCATGCCGGAGATGGATGGCGGTGCCCTGCTGCAAGCCTTGAAAAACAGCGGCATGGCTCATCCGCCGCTGTCAGTGGTGGTATCCGCCTACGATTCGGAAATAATGCACGAAGCCGCCGACCGCCTCGGTGCCCAACACTTTCTGCCCAAGCCGGTTCTGCCTCAAGCGCTACGCAATCTGCTTAACACCTTGACCGGCAACAGCGTTGACGAACACAGCGGCAGCTATGACAGCGGCGTCAACGCAAACCTGAGTGGTATGCGGGTGCTGTTGGTGGAAGACAACCTGATTAATCAGCAGTTGGCGGTCGAGTTGATGGAAAGCCGAGGCATAGAAGTCATGGTCGCCAATAACGGCCAGGAAGCACTTGATCGACTAGCGGCAGTTGCGCCAGACCACTATCACGCGGTATTCATGGATTTGCAAATGCCGGTGATGGACGGCTATGAGGCGACGAGCCGCTTGCGTGCTGACAAGCGTTACTACGAATTGCCGATAATCGCGATGACGGCTCACGCGATGGTGGAAGAACGCGAACGTTGCAAGGCGCTGGGTATGCAGGATCATGTTAGCAAACCCATCGAGCCGGATACGCTGTATGCGGTGCTGGCGCGGTTTTATGTGGCCGGGCCGCAAGCCCACGCGGCCTCTTCAGTGCCGGTCTCATCCGCCGCAAAGCCAGCTTCCAAAGCACTAATGGCTCTGCCGCAGATAGATGGGCTGGACACCGCGACAGGTTTGCGCCGTGCAGGCGGTAAGCAAGAGCTTTATATATGGTTGCTGAAAAGCTTTGTTGCCGACTATGCCGACACTCCCGCTCAAATCGAGTCGGCGATGGACGAGGAGCATTGGGAGGACGCCGAGCGGCTTGCGCATACGGTGAAGGGTCTGCTGGGCAGCATGGGTGCCAATGAGGCGCAGCAGCGCGCCGAGACGCTGGAGCTAGCGCTCAAAGACCGGCAAGCCGCTTGGCAAGACGCTCTAGCGGCATTGCTGGTTGTGCTTGGCCCTTTACTGTCGGCCCTGCGCGAGCATTTGCCGGAAGCGATAGAAGAGGAGAACAGTAGTGAGCAACCCATGAGCGGCGCTGAGCTACCGTCTTGGTGGAACGAGTTTGAAACGCTGCTCGACGAGGGCAATTTTAAAGCCGCCGGTCTATGGGAATCAGGCAAGTCTGAACTGACCGGATTGTTTCCCGGTCAAACGATCCGCCGGATTTCCACTGCGCTGGAGAATTTTGATTTCGATGGCGCTAAATCAATGGCGATAGACGCAAGAATTTGCTGTTCGACAGCGCGGAGTAATGATTCATGAAAACCAAAGAAAATGCCTCCATCCTGGTGGTTGACGATACGCCCGCCAACTTGAGCCTGATGGCGAATTTGCTGGTGGATCAGTACCAAGTCAGGGTCGCCTACAATGGCGGGCGGGCGCTGGAGCTGGTAGAAGCGGCCCTTCCCGACCTGATCTTGCTGGACATCATGATGCCGGATATGGACGGGCATGAAGTCTGCCGCCGGTTGAAATCCAACCCGCGCACCGAACGCATACCGATCATTTTCCTCACGGCGAAAACCAGCATGGAGGATGAGGAACAAGGGTTGATGCTGGGGGCGGTGGATTTTATCCATAAACCCATTAGCCCGCCGATAGTGCTGGCACGGATCAAGACTCAATTACAGGTCAAGGCTTGGCAGGATTTTCTGCAAGGCCAGAATGCCTGGCTGAAAAAGGAGGTGGAACAGCGTCTTTCCGAGGTCAATCGTTTGCAGGAATCGTCCATCCTGGTCATGGTTTCGCTGGCCGAATTTCGCGACGAGTGTACCGGCAACCATATCCGCCGCACCCAGGAATATACGCGGCTACTGGCGGAGAAATTGGCGCAGCTACCCAAATATGCAGGCCTCTTGACCACGCAACATATCGAACTGATCGCCAAATCCGCGCCGCTGCATGATATCGGCAAAATCGCCATTCCCGACCACATCCTGCTCAAGCCCGGCAAGCTCACGACGGAAGAGTTCGAGATCATGAAAACCCATGCGCTACGCGGCTATAACATGTTGCGCACGGCCGGCGAGCACATGGGGGAACGCGGCGATTTCCTGGCGATGGCGATGGAAATCGCTCGTTATCACCATGAGAAATGGGATGGCTCGGGTTATCCCGACGGTTTGGCAGGCGATAAAATCCCTTTGTCTGCCCGCATCATGGCCGTCGCGGATGTGTTCGATGCGCTGACGACAAGCCGCCCTTATAAAACCGCCATGCCTATTGAACAATCCGTAGACCTTATCGCGCAGATGAGCGGCTCAAATTTCGATCCAGAGGTAGTCGAGGCATTCATGGCAATCCAGCACGACGTAGAGCGTATCGCCGCCCTGTGGAGGGATTATTAATAATTATTGGGAACCCTTTGATAGCGGGGCAAAACCTTGCATTTTTACAAATATGTATTTTTAACCAAGAGAAGAGTGATGAAAAATATTATTACATGGGCGATAGCGGCTGTTTCCAGTCTAAGCGCCATGACCGCAACGGCAGTGGATTTTTCGCTGCCCGGAGCGGATGTTTCGCTTTCCGGCTTCGGCACTGTCGATTACGCATTATCGGATCGAGACTACAATATCGACCGCTTCGTCAACAAAAACGGAACCTTCAAAAGGGGCAGCGTTTTTGGTTTACAGGCCGATGTTAAGTTTACTGACCAGATAAGCGCGACCTTTCAGGGTAAAATCGCCCCCTCCGCGAATAGCGATTCGATGTGGGATCCCACCTTGACCTGGGGATTCATTTCCTGGCGGCCGTACAACGATTTACTGTTCCGTCTGGGCAAACAGCGTGCGCCGCTTTACCTTTACAGCGAAAGTCTGGATGTGGGGGTGACTTACGATTTTGCCCATCTGCCATCGGAAATGTACCGCACTGCCCCTGCCTCGGATTACATCGGCGGCTCTTTTTCCAAGTCATGGAATCCTGAGCTGGGCGAACTTACCCTGGACGGATACGCGGGGATTATGGACACTAGCTGGCGCTTTTACCAGCGTGACAATATCGCATTCCCCGGTTCGCCGACGCGACCAGGAGCGAATTACCAGAAGATTTCCATACACGGTGGAGGAGCCGCGCTGACTTTGCTGCGTGACGAGGACAAGTATCGCATCAGCCTGCATCATCTGACGGCTAACGCAGCCTCAGGCCAGTACTTTCCCGCTTACAATTCACTGGTTCCTGCTTCGGAATTAGTGCCTCAGGGTCTTGCCCCTTTTCTTAACGGATCAGCCTATACCGTGGTGCCGCAGGCTCATGTCGATAAGATAAACAGCCTGGTATTCACCTTGGGCACCGAAATCAAGCTGCCGAAAGACTTCAGAATGATCGCGGAATACAGTCGCAGGACAGTCGATGGCGCTATGTCCGGGGTCGACACCAATGGCGGCTACTTTGCATTCCTCAAGGATATTCAGGGATGGACGCCGTATTTTTCCTTTGCGATGATCCAGTCCAGATCCGATGCGCTGAGCCTTTATCAAGCGATGAACACCAATCCCGGCCTGACCGTGTCACAGTTCACTCCCCCTCAGCTCCAGCCTATCGCGGGCGCTGCGGCGGCAGGAGTCAACGCTTCCCAGCGGGCTGCGGCTGACGGTCTGGCCGTTTTCGACCAGAACACCATCGCACTTGGAACGTCCTACCGGCTCACCCCCAGCCAAAAACTCAAGTTTGAATGGGCGCTAACGCATGTCAACGTGGCATCCAGTTTTGTTGACGCGCCTTCCGGAGGCAATGTCAGCAATCAGGGCATCAATGCGTTTTCATTTTCTTACAATGTTGCTTTTTAAGGAGGAATGAACATGAAAATGACAATTAAAATTGTATCGCTGACCGTTTCTCTGGCGTTCACTCAGGCCCTTGCGGGGGAGATGGTGGTGATTGGAAATAGTAACGTGCCTAAAATGGATGCAGTGACGATTCAGAAGGTTTATACCGGAAGATTCATCGCGGTTTCCGGCGTCAACCTCACGCCGGTCGGGGTCAAACCCGGTACCAGCGAACGTAATCGCTTTCTACAGGAGTTCCTTAATCAGGATGAGGAAAAATATACCGCTTACTGGACGGTGCGCCGATATATTGGCAAGGGTACGCCGCCGGTCGAGTTGTCCAGCGCTGCGGATGTGATCAATTATGTGCAATCCACACCGGGAGCCGTCGGCTACATAGACGAGGCCGAACTGAAACAGGGAATCAATGTGATTGCGCGCAGGTAAATAAGGATTCTGTCGCAAGACGGCCTGAACTGAAACATCAAACCCCGCAAGTCATAAGGCTTCGCGGGGTTTTTTGTGGCTAATATATATTGAAATTAGGCAGATTTTACTTGGCACCTACGTTGCAATAATCCCCGAATGGGATATAATTTAGCTATGCACATTATTTCTCATTCCAAGATTATTGAAGCGCAAAAAGTCCACCCGGATTGCAGAAATGCTTTAGAACAATGGTATCGGCTAACTAAACGGGTTGATTGGGAAAACTATTCCGATGTGAAAGGATGTTTCCCATCTGTTGACAAAATCGGCGATAAATTTGTGTTTGATATAGGCGGAAACAAACTTCGGTTGATTGCTGCAATCCATTTCAACACCAAAAAGGTTTTTGTACGCATCGTGCTAACCCACAATCAATATGACAAAGGCGACTGGAAATGAATACACGATTAAGCACTGCATTAATGCACTGGGATTATATAGCGCCCCTGCTAACACCTGCATCGACTGAAGATGAATATCAAGCCCTGGTTAAATCGCTTGATGCGCTGCTGGATTCGGGAGCCGCTGACGAGGCGCATCCGTTGGCTGGGTTGGCTGGTATGGTAGGTGATTTAGTATCAGCCTACGAGCAAAAACACTATCCAATGCCTACGGAAATGAGTGGCGTTGAGGCGCTATGCTTTTTTATGGAGCGCGATAACTTGCGCCAACAAGATTTACCGGAGATCGGCAATCAAGCCAAGGTATCGGAGGTACTATCAGGCCGCCGTGCTATTAACCTACGCCAAGCAAAAGCCTTGTCGGAAAGATTTGGTGTTCCTTTGGCTTTGTTTGCCGGATAACCCACTAAAAGGGTCGATTGGGAAAGCTATTCCGAGGTGAGGCCTTTCTACCAAATTGCCAATAATGTCTCTTTTAGAGGATAATATGCGGCTACGCATAGCTTTATTATGCTTTTGATTGACCCTGTAACTCGTCATACGCTCGATGTAGAGCCGGTATGCAAGCTTTGGAATACGCTATGAAAAAGACCATGTACGAAAAAATCTGGGACAGCCACCTTGTCGTTGACGAGGCTGGGCAAGCTCCCTTGCTTTATGTTGACCGACATTTGATGCATGAAGTCACCAGCCCGCAAGCCTTTGAAGGTCTGCGTTTGTCTGGCCGCAAGGTGCGCAATCCGCACAGCATTCTTGCTACCATGGATCACTGCGTACCGACCAAAAATCGTAACCTGCCCATCGCAGACCCCATTGCTAAAAAACAGATCGAAACCATGGCTGAAAACTGCCGCGTGAACGGCTTAAAGCTGTACGACATGACCGATCCGAATAATGGCGTAATTCATGTGGTCGTACCTGAGCATGGTTTCGTCCACCCCGGCATGGTAGTAGTGTGTGGCGACAGCCATACCGCAACGCATGGCGCTTTCGGCGCGCTGGCCTTCGGTATCGGCACTTCCGAGGTCGAGCATGTGATGGCGACCCAAACGCTGCCGCAGAAAAAATCCAAAACCATGCAGGTGATAGTCAATGGCGCGTTATCCAAATTCGCTTCTGCAAAAGATATTGCCTTGGCGATTACCGGCAAAATCGGTACGGCGGGCGGCACCGGCTACGTGATTGAATATACCGGATCGGCGATCAGGGATCTGTCGATGGAAGGCCGGATGACGTTGTGCAACATGGCAATTGAAGCCGGAGCCAGGGCAGGGCTGGTTGCTCCCGACGAGAAAACCTACGCGTATCTTAAAGGACGCGAGTTTGCGCCATCCGCTCAATACTGGGATCAGGCGCTGGCTTATTGGAAGAGTCTGCCCAGCGATCAAGGCGCGGTATTCGATGCAACCGTCACGCTGGATGCCGCCGATATTGCGCCGCAAGTTTCCTGGGGAACGTCCCCGGAACAAGTGGTTGGCGTCGATGGCGTTGTGCCTGCACCGGAAAGCTTTAGCGATGAAATAAAACGCCAAGCCTGTGAAAATGCCTTGGCCTATATGGGCCTGACACCGAACACCCAAATCACCGATATTCCGATAGATTATGTTTTTATCGGCTCTTGCACCAATGGTCGTATCGAAGATTTCAGGGTTGCCGCCGAAATGGCAAAAGGCACTAAAGTTGCCAAAGGCGTTACCGCGATTGCAGTCCCCGGTTCCTATCACGTCAAGCAACAGGCTGAAGAAGAGGGCTTGGATAAAATCTTTATCGATGCCGGTTGGGAATGGCGTGAACCCGGATGCTCGATGTGTTTGGCGATGAATGGCGATGAGTTGACCAAAGGCCAACGTAGCGCCTCGACTTCAAATCGCAATTTTGAAGGCCGTCAGGGCAAAGGCGGACGCACGCACCTGGTTTCGCCTGCAATGGCAGCGGCCGCAGCGGCGGCGGGCCATTTCGTTGATATTCGCAAACTATAAGATCGGAAAAGATTATGGAACCGTACAAAAAACATGAAAGTATCGCGGCATTAATGAACCGCAGCAATGTCGATACCGACCAGATTATCCCCAAGCAGTTCCTGAAAAAAGTGGAACGTAGCGGTTTTGGTCAGCACCTTTTCCACGATTGGCGCTTTAACGACGATGGCAGCGACAACCCGGAATTCGAGTTGAACAAGCCTGCGTTCAAGGGCGCTAAAATCCTGGTGGCTGGCGACAACTTCGGCTGTGGTTCATCACGGGAACATGCGCCCTGGGCGATTGCCGATTATGGTTTTAATACCATTATTTCTACCAGCTATGCCGATATTTTTTACAACAACTGTTTTAAAAACGGCATCCTGGCGATCAAAGTCGATAAAAGTCAGCTGGACAAATTGATGGCTGAGATTGCTGACAACGAAGGCGTACGATTTGTCGTCGATCTTGAAAACCAGCAGGTAACCACGCCCGGCGGCAATGGTTTCACTTTTGAGATCGACCCGTTCCGCAAGGGCAATCTGTTGAGCGGACTGGATGACATCGGCTTGACTTTAAAGCATGTCGATAAAATCGAGCAGTACGAACAGCAGCACAAGAAAAATTATCCTTGGCTTTGGGCTTAAGCCATGTAGGATGCGCTGTGCGTACCCTACATGACTATATTAATGGTCGGCTTAGTAAATATGCAAAAAAAAATCATTGCTAATACAGGCTCAAAGATTCCACATCTTGATAAGATCAAAGATATCGAAACTCTGAAATCTTTTGGTAGTTATGCAGAAGTAAAATTTTGGGTCGAAAAAAAAGTCGGCGTGCCTCTCAAGATTAATGGTTGGGATCAACTTTTAAAAAGAATTAACGGTTTATCGTTTTCAGTTAACGAAAATATCGAGAAATTGATATTTCTTCTTGACGAAAATGAGCATCTTAAAGAACTTGGTTCTTTACCCGAAGCCAAGGAAAAAGTATCAGCGCTTTTAGGATTCCAAATCAAGGCTTGTAGTTGGGAGCTGCTTGAAAGAAGCCTAAAATCCATCGTTGTAGCATTTAGAAATCGCGATATGATTGATAAATCGGCAATCTTTGAGAAAAATAAAATCCGAAACTTTATTCATAGTTCTAGGTTGGAAGGCATACAAATGAGTGATACGCCAGCTTTAAAAATGGCTGATGTGCTTGATAAATACCGGGTAAAACAGTAACTATGGATAAATACGATGCCAGCAATGACCATTATTGTTATCCGAATACGACAGTTTTAAAAAATAAGCTAGGGATAACCGACGAGAAAGCTTTTGAGGAAGCAGAGCGGGAGATAACAAAAACATCAACTCTTGATGTTAAAGCTTCTAAACCGCCTTACCATTTGGAGTATCTTCGACACATTCATGCCACTTTGTTTTCCGAGTTATACGATTGGGCTGGACAAATTCGTGATGTAAATATTTCAAAAGGCGGCACATCATTTTGTATTGCTCCCCGCATCATTCCAGAGATTGGGAAGTTATTCAAGAAATTGGAAGATGAAAACTATTTACAAAATCTTTCGTATAATGACTTTGTAATGAAACTTGCAGAGTATTACGCTGAATTTAACATGATACACCCCTTTCGAGAGGGTAATGGGCGCGTCCAGCGTTTGTTTGTTGAGCATTTGGCTGCTTATAACGGCTATGCCCTAGATTGGAAGTCCATTTCTCAAGACGATTGGATTAAAGCTAACATTGATGGTTTTCATGTTCAATATCAACTTCTAGCAGATATTTTCGAAAAGGCACTGAAGGTTCGTTAAACTCGTAAGCCATGCAGTACCTTTCGGTATTCAACGGTACGCACTGCGTATCCTACATGACTACCCCGCCGGCACTGAAACCAACAAACCGAAATGAAATCACAGGCAACAACCATGTCCACAGATTCAAGACACATCCAGCTGATGGACACCACCTTGCGCGACGGCGAACAAACCCAAGGCGTTTCGTTCACGCCCGTGGAAAAAGTCAGCATTGCCAAAGCCCTGTTGCAGTCGCTACGGGTGGACAGGATTGAGGTCGCCTCCGCCCGCGTCTCTCAAGGCGAAAAAGAAGCGGTCACCAGCATTAATGAGTGGGCGAAACAGGAAGGTTTTGTTGGGCGCGTTGAAGTCCTGGGCTTTGTCGACCATACGCGCAGTGTCGATTGGATACTGGAAACCGGCGGCGGGGTGATTAACCTGCTGATTAAAGGCAGCGAAAAGCATTGCCGCGTCCAGCTGGGTAAAACCCTGTCGCAACATACCGCAGACATTCTGCAAACCGTCAACTACGCGCTGGAAAAAGGCCTGAAAGTCAATGTGTATCTCGAAGACTGGTCGAACGGTTATCACGACGCCCCGGACTATGTCTACGGCCTGATGAACAACTTGCAAGACGCGGGCATCAGCCACTTCATGCTGCCCGATACCCTCGGCGTGTTATCGCCTGACGAGGTATTCTCAAGCTTCAGCGATATGTGCAAACGCTATCCGAAGCTGCAATTCGATTTTCATCCGCACAACGATTACGGCTTGGCAACCGCCAACGTGATGGCCGCAGTCCGCGCCGGGGTAAATGCCATCCATTGCACCGTCAACTGTCTCGGCGAACGTGCGGGCAATGCTTCAATGGCCGAAGTGGCCGTGGTGTTGCGCGATAAAATGAACATGCAACTGTCTATCGATGAAAGCCATATCGTGCGCATCAGCGCGATGGTCGAAAACTTTTCCGGCAAACGAATCGCCGCGAATGCGCCGATAGTCGGGGCCGATGTTTTCACCCAGACCGCCGGTATCCATGCCGACGGCGATCAAAAAGGCGGACTATACAAAACCAAATTAGGCCCGGAACGCTTCTCCCGCACCCGAAGCTACGCCTTGGGCAAGATGAGCGGCAAAGCGTCGCTGAAGAAGAACCTGGAGATGCTGGAGCTTGACCTGTCGGAAGAGAACCAGAAAAAAGTGCTGGCCCGGATCGTCAGTCTCGGCGATTCAAAAGAAACCATCACCACCGACGATCTGCCTTTTATCATTGCCGACGTACTGGAGAGCAAGAATTACCAGCATATCAAACTGCTCAACTGCTCGATCACCAGCGGCCTCGATTTGGAATCGACTGCCAGTTTGCGGGTCAAAGTAAACGGCACGGTGCATATTGAATCAGGCTCCGGCAACGGCGGCTTCGATGCCTTTACCGATGCCATTAACAAAGTCATGCAGCAGCACGATTACACCTTGCCCGCGCTGGCCGATTTTGAAATACGCATCCCCAGAGGCGGACACACCAGCGCCTTAACCGAGTGCGTGATCACCTGGGATTGCGCTGGCGAACTGCGTAAAACCCGCGCCGTGCATTCCAATCAGGTTTTTGCTGCGGTGTTGGCCGCGCTTAAAATCATCAACATGCAATTGCACGAGCTTAAATTGCAGCAGGGTTGATGGTCTGTCGGTGCTTAGATAATCTGCCACAACTTCAACAAGCTGTTATCGACGTTGCGTCGTGAGCTAAAAGGTGCGCGCAGCGTGCTCTACATGACTTACTTTCCAAGATGCAGAGCATTTTCAAGGGTCTGACGGATAAACCGTTGATAGGGCATACCTGAACGCTCGGCTTCCTCTTTGAGCGCATCAAAAAGCGTTTCAGGTAGGCGCATGGTGATGCTCTTATCCTTGGGCTGAAACTCAAAACTAACAGGCTTCATGTCTGACAAGTCATATTGGCTTAAATCGGCCTCGTCTACAAATGCCTCGGCCTCTTCATCGGTTCTAAGGTTTGGCAATTTCTTTTTCATAATGTTCTACCTCTTTTTGGTGCATGTAACGGGCGCTGATAGGACGGATCAAAACATCATCGCTATGAGTGCGCAAGGTAAAGGCAATAAATACGCTCCGGCCTTGATCGGTTTTACCAATGCCGATAAACCGGTCTTCTCCTTTGGAATGGGTAGGATCAGGAAAAACCGCCATGGTTTGGCGAAACGCGGATTCAATTTCCGTAATTCCAACGCCGTGCTTTTGGCACTTTTTCAAGTTGCCATGATTCCAGTCAAATCCTGTTACTTTTTGTAGAATCATGTTTTATGATGGGCGTTTGTATGTACGTTTGTCAAGTATTAAGGCTCGTACTCGTATAGGTTGGTTTCCGGCGAATTTGGATGAGATTTGCCGGGAACGCCGGTTTCGCTATCGCTCGAACCGACTTATTCAGGTCTACAGGGCTGAAGCAATTTATTAGCTGCTTTCCAACAGATGAGATAGCTGTTCATTTAAAATTTTTGTATCAAATTGGAAAGCATATAAGATAGCTATTGCTTGTTTAACTTTCTTTATATCTTCGTCATTCTCCGGAGCACGCCGTTTTAATGTCAGTTCTGATTTAGACAACCATTCCTGAATTTCAACGACCGCAACTGGGGTTATTCCATTACTCATTAGTTGCGACGCTGTTAAATTTGATAAATATTGAGGTGTTAATTCGTCTTTATTTTTTAATTTAAGAACCCTAACCAATTTATCAATTAATAAAGCTCTCAACATCATTTTTGGCTCTTCTTTTGTTTCCTCAATTTTGTTTAAATATTCATCTGGGTTTGATCTCATATATTTCAAATCACGAGGCAAATCGAACTCTCTACAAATACGATAGAGGATATCCCTAGCCCTTGATTGACTAACCTCAATAGATGCTCCGGCTTCAGATAACGTTCCGCCATTTAGTACAACTTGTAGAATTTTTACTTTTCTATAATTCGGAACCATCGCTATTCCTTACTTGCATCTAACATAAGGGCATCTCTAATAATCCCACCAATTTCCCCGCGGTTTTGGGATACCCAAGGATAGCAACGAAATGAGATAATAGCGGCAACGCCACCCAGAGAGATTCAGCCAATGAAACAGCCCCGCCAACCTGGATTATTCGACGTAGAA
>CAMAUL010000054.1 GCA_945861405.1 Candidatus Methylobacter oryzae
AGTACCATAATTCTTCATGAACTCACCCAGACTATAACCTTTTTGAAATTGGACTTTGTTTTTCATGACGTTACCCTCATTCATATGTCGACATTGTCAGTATAGACATGTTTGAAGTTTTGGCTGCTCTTTATGGGTAATCAGGTAAGCTTTTCTACCGGCTGCCCTATCTACTGGGCTAACGAAACCGCGTTGACGGAAATTGATTCTCCAGCTGTCAATATTAGTGATGTTAAAGCGGTTTGATGTATTATTTATACTTCATAAAATAAACGTCCGGCACCAAGAGGTTGGGTATGTTAATAAAAACTAAAGCAATCATCTTAAGCAGCCAAATCACTGACCGGGCGGTTTTTGAATCCCGACGGGAGTTTATTAAAGCGGCGACTGCGCTTTCGGCAGGACTTATGCTGCCAAGCTTGGGACAGGCGGAAGCGGGAAAATACGCCGATGTGCCGGTCGGGCCTTATTCGGCAAAGTTACAGGCCACTGATCGCGAAGATGTGGGCAGTTATACCAATTACTATGAGTTTTCCTCGAATAAAAAAGATTCGACGGTTTTAGCCAGGGGGTTAAAAACCAAGCCGTGGAGCGTGGAAGTTGTCGGCGATGTGGAAAAACCGGGCGTTTACAATCTGGAAGATATTCTAAAAGACAATCCGGTGCAGGAGCGCATTTACCGGTTCCGCTGCGTGGAGGCGTGGTCTATGGTGGTGCCGTGGATAGGGTTCCCATTGGGCGACATGTTGCAGCGATTTAAGCCTACCTCGAAAGCCAAGTTTGTCGAGTTCACCACGATTTATAACCCGGAAATCATGGTCGGGCAGCGTTCCGGCGTTTTGGACTGGCCTTATGTGGAAGGGTTGCGCATGGATGAGGCGATGCATCCGTTAGCGATCATGGCGACCGGCATGTATGGCGATGAACTGCCTAACCAG
Source organism: Candidatus Methylobacter oryzae (assembly GCA_945861405.1). Lineage (GTDB taxonomy): Bacteria > Pseudomonadota > Gammaproteobacteria > Methylococcales > Methylomonadaceae > Methylobacter_A > Methylobacter_A oryzae_A. The sequence goes on from CAMAUL010000054.1 coordinate 939, forward strand.
AACGGCGCGCCGTTGCGTTTGATTGTGCCGTGGAAATACGGGTTCAAGAGCATCAAGGCGATAGTCAAAATCCGTTTTACCGAAAATATGCCGGAAACTGCATGGCATAAAAGCGCGCCTAATGAGTACGGCTTTTATGCCAATGTTAATCCTGAAGTGTCTCATCCCCGATGGAGCCAAAGTCGTGAGCGGGTGCTGGGCAGCAGTATTTTTACCCCGAAGCGTGATACCGAAAAGTTTAACGGCTATGGCGCGGAAGTCGCGGGGCTTTATTCCGGCATGGATCTAACTCGGTTTATCTGATGACACTTGGCAAAAAACACTGGGCGGTCATAAAAATAGTTGTTTTTATCCTGAGCCTGATGCCGTTCGGCTGGTTGATCTATGGTGCGATCAATGATCAGCTGGGCGCTAATCCGATAGAGGCCCTGCATTTTGGTTTTGGCGACTGGGCCTTGCGGTTTTTGTGCATCGGTTTGGCGCTGACGCCGGTTAAAACCTTGACTGGGCTGAGCTGGCCGATGCGTTTTAGGCGCATGATGGGCTTGTTTGTTTTTTTTTATGCCAGCCTGCATTTACTGGTTTTTATCGTGCTGGATTTGTCGTTATCCTGGGAGGCATTTAAAGACGAAGTGCCGAAAAGCCCTTATATCCTGATGGGCTTGCTGACTTTTTTGTTGCTGCTTCCTATGGCTGTCACCTCAACAAAAAAAATGCAGAAAAGATTGGGACGAAGTTGGTTGACGCTGCACCGGCTGGTGTATGTGGCCGGATTAACGGCGTTGGTGCATTTTTTTTGGTTGGTAAAAAAAGATTATACCGAGCCGTTGGTTTATGCAGCGGTGATCGGCGGTCTATTAGGTATAAGGATTGTGGTGTATTGCAAGGAAGAGGGCTAAACTTTTGAGCCTTGAGCCTTGAGCCTTGAGCCTTGAGCCTTGAGCCTTGAGCCTTGAGCCTGATTTACTTTATCTCAAAAGTCGTTAACAGTCCATCCGATGGAAGTTCGGTAACTTCAACGCGATCAACTCGGGCGGTAATAGGGCCTTTGTTGCACCATTTGATGAATTTCTCAATCACTGCGTCTTCCGCCTCGGCGATGATTTCAACCCGGCCATCGGCAAGATTCTTGGCGCTGCCTTTGATGCCAAAATGCTTGGCCTTGTTCTGGGTGAACAGGCGAAAATAAACGCCTTGAACCCGACCGGAAACCAGTATTTTAACTTTACGTATCACTCTTTAATTCTCCAGCAATAATGGATTTTTGGATTGCGGGCAAAGTCTTCAGGAATAGTCGCCGCGCTGATGTCTTCTACGATAAGGTCAGACAAGGCCTGCTTGTCGATCTTAAAACGTCTGAAGTTAGTGGAGAAGTATAGAACACCTCCCGGCGACAGCAAGGAAATTGCGTTATTAATCAGTTGCACATGATCGTTTTGTATGTCGAATGGCTCATCCATCCGCTTAGAATTGGAAAAGGTCGGCGGATCGAGGAAAATCAAATCGTAGTGTTTACTGGGCTGCTCGGCTTCCGTCGCCAACCACTCAAGGCAGTCGGCCTGGATAAATTCATGATCTCCCTGGGTGACATTCAGCGCTAGGTTCTTTTTTGCCCAGTTGATATAGGTGTTGGACATGTCCACGGTCGTTGTTGACTTGGCCCCGCCCATTGCAGCATGGACGGTCGCACTGCCGGTGTAGGCAAACAGGTTTAAAAGGCTTTTACCTTTGGCCTGTTGCTGAATCATCATTCGTATGGGGCGGTGATCGAGGAATAAGCCGGTATCCAAGTAATCTTCAAAGTTCACCAGTAACTTGCAGCCGCCTTCTTCAATGATATGGAAGCGTCCCTGATCGCCGTGTTTTTCGTATTGATCGGTGCTTTTTTGCTTGCGGCGGATTTTCAGGAAAACCTGGTCGCTAGGGACGCCAAGCACTCGAGGTATTTCAGCCAATAGCCCCGCCAGCCTCTGATCGGCTTTGTGCTGGTCGATGCTTTTTGGCGGTTCGTATTCCTGCACATTGACCCAAGTTTCCGCGCCCTGATAAATATCGACAGCAACGGCATATTCCGGCAAGTCGGCGTCATAGACCCGGTAGCAGCTGATGCGGTTTTGCTTGGCCCAGTTGGACAGTTTTTTCAGGTTCTTTTTGAGCCGGTTGGCGAAGCTTACCGCTCCCAGCTCACGCCCCTTACCTACATCCATGTAGGCAAACATTTCGGCTGCGACTGGCTCAGCTATATCGTTGCCAGCAATACTTATACTGGCCTCCTTGTCAGCGGGCATGTCGGTGCCGGTAGTTTCAGCTTGCGGAGCAGGGCGGGTCTCGGCCGCTTCAGCAATTCGCTGTTCCTGCGCTTTGCTGGTCTCAAGCGCTTGAGTTATCCGTTCTTCCTGCGTTCTGGCTTTGGGGATGAAGAAGTTGCGTTCTTCAATATCCAATCGCAACAGTTTGCATTCCAACGCGCCGTTGAACAGGGTGACCGGTTTTTGCGAGCGTATGCCTAAGCGAAAACCCAGTTCCGGGTTGCTGATGATCATCGCGGCTTTCCAGCCGATAAAATGCGCTTTTAGGGTTTCGCCGAATTTTTTATACAGCTCGGCGGTTTCCTGTTCGTCGCCCAAGCGTTCGCCGTAAGGCGGGTTGCAGATCAGCAGCCCCGGCTTCCAGCTTTCGGCAGGTTCCGCGTCTTCAATATCGCGGCGTTCTATATGGATTTTATGTTGCAGGCCGGCATTGGCGACATGCGCCAAAGCGGTGTTGACGGTCTGGCGGTTTTGATCGAAACCGACGATAACCGGCAGTTTTTCCATGCCGATTTTTTTGCGTTGCTCGGCTTCGGCCCTTAGTTTTTTCCAGCATTGCGCATCGTGTTTTTTCCAGCCGATAAAGCCGAAATAATCGCGCAACAAACCGGGTGCGTAATCGGCGGCGATCATCGCGCCTTCCAACAGCAGCGTCCCGGAGCCGCACATCGGGTCGATTAACGAGCCTTGTTGTTTGGCGATTTGCGGCCAGCCGCTGCGCAGCAACATCGCGGCAGCCAGATTTTCTTTCATCGGTGCTTTGATGTTGACATCCCGGTAACCGCGACGATGCAGGCTTTCGCCGGAAAGATCCAGGCTCAGCTGGGCATTTTCGCCATTCAAATACACGTTGATGCGGATGTTGGGCTGTTCGGTGTTGATGCTGGGTCGGACTTGAAACTTGTCCCGCATCTGATCGACGATGGCATCCTTAACCTTTAACGCGCCGAAATGGGTATTGTTAATCGCCTCCGAGTTTTTCGCGCTGAACGACACAGCGAGGCTGTCTTCAGGATTGAGATGCTCAAACCAGTCGATTTTTTGCACGCCGTTATAAAGGTCTTCCTGGGTTTTTACCTCGAAAGAACTCAGAACCAGTAAAATCCGGTTGGCAGTCCTTGACCACAGACAGGCTCGATACGCGGTTTCCAAATCGCCCTGAAAAGCGACGCCAGCCAAGGTGGCCTTGATATGGTTTACGCCGAGTGCGCGGAGTTCATCGGTCAGGATGGATTCCATCGCTTTGGGTGTGGTGGCAAAGAGTTGGTAGGTGGGCATAAGGGCTTAGGCAAAAGGCAAAATGTCCAAAGCCAGCTTAGGACTCCTTAAGTGCTGGAGTTCAAAGCTGGCTTTGAATAGTCGGAACGGATGAGGCTGGGCAGTAAACGCAAAGCAACGGTTTTTTGCCCTTTGCCCTGCGCCTTTAGCCTGCTTTTTACAGAATCTTAATCAGCTCAACATCAAAAATCAACGCCGCATTCGGGCCGATGGCTCGGCCTGCGCCTCGTTCGCCGTAAGCGAGTTCTGACGGAATATAAAAACGGTATTTAGCGCCTTCCTTCATCAGTTGTACGCCTTCTGTCCAGCCTGCGATGACGCCGTTTAGCGGAAATGTGATGGGTTCGCCACGGCTGTAAGAGCTGTCAAACTCTGCGCCGTCAAGGGTAGTGCCTTTGTAATGCACGGTAACCTTATCGGTAGCCGAAGGCGAGGCAGCACCAGTCCCGGCGGTCAATATTTCGTACTGCAAGCCAGTTGCCGTGGTTACAATATTGGGCTTTTTAGCATTTTCGGCAAGAAACGCGGTTCCTGCGGCTTTATTTTCTTCAGGGGTGGTGGCGTTGGCCATTGAAAACATAGTGAATCCTATAAGAAGAACGGTGACGATTAAAAGAGCTTTTCTCACGACTTATCCTTTATTGTTAACGTAGAGTTTGTAGTTTATCAAAAAAACCAGCCTTTGTTCTCTAAATCGCCTTGGCATTCGCCTAATTGGCTTTGAAACAGCATGGCCCGTCTGGCCACTTTGTCGGCAATCTGCACCAATCCCGCTTTTTGCAAATAGCTTTTGCGCTGATAGCCGCCATGCCCTTCGTGGTAGGCGAGGTACAGGTTTTTGGCATCCAGTTTGGATATGCCTAAGCGGGCGTGGCTGATGTTGCAATACCAGCCGATAAAATCAGCCGCATCGGAGAACTCTTCTCGATCCGCTGCCCAACTGCCCGCTTTGGCTTGATAGTCATCCCAGGTTTCATCTTTGGCTTGGGCATAACCATAGGCGCTGCTGGGTCTGGACAGCGGAATAAATCCCAATAGCCACGGGCGTGGCGGTTGCGCATCGGCGACAAAATGCGATTCCTGATGCATGATCGCCATTTGAACGTGAATAGGTATGCCCCATTTCTCAAACGAGTTCTTGGCGTCATCATACCAGTCTTCTTTTTCCCTGAAAGTAGCGCATAGATTTTCGCCGTTTTTAGGCGTGAGCGCTGTGCAGGCCGTCAGAGTCAGTAACAAGAACAGGATTAATGGCTTTTTCATGATGCGGGGATTTTTGATGTTATGGGCGGTTCCATTCGACGATGTCAGGGTAAAAAATAATTGTAATATAAAGAAAAAATACAGTGCAGACACTATAATTGCATCGGGTAGCCTTGTACAGTATTTGAACCGCAGCATAAACGGATAATCAGAGAGGAAAGTTAGATGAATGTAGATTTAAACCGGTCTTATCGGAAAAACTTGATGTCGCGTGGCCTGATTTATATGGGCGGGGAAGAGCAGGAAATCACCATTAAAGACCTGTCGCTAACCGGCGTGCTTGCCGAATTAAAGTGTGGACAAGGTAAGGATGTCAAAGAGATTTTTAACCTGCTGTCGGCATCGACCACGATAGATTTGTATCTTCCTGAAATACGTTTGGCCGGTGAAGCGGAAGTGGTCAGGGTCGATATGCAGGATGGTCAAATATTGCTCGCATTGGAATTCAGGAATGTTGCCTATGATGTCGATAATCAGCTGTACAAAAGAAACGTGCATAGGAAAAACATGACGGCTCCGGGTAAAATCCTGCTGAACGGCGAATATCGCGAGTTTACCACCGTCAATGTTTCGGTGGATGGGTTAATGGTTAATCTTGCTGAAGCCATAGACGTCAAAGCGGGCGATGTGACTGTGTTTGAATTCGATCAGCTGGGCCTGGACGGCGAGATAAAAGTGATATGGGCTGAGCGCACCGCTAACGACGGCACATTGCTCGGCCTGCAATATGTGCATATGGAAAAAACAGCGATTAAGGGTGTCCCCCGCTTTGCCCGCTAACGAACTGCATGACTTCCTGCCACCAGGGAAGCGCTTCACCCAGTGGCAGGGTGTTGTGGTTCGCTCCCTTAAATGACCAGATTTTTTTAGGCTGGCGCAGTGATTCGAACAGCTTTAGACTGTGCTTGTTGGGGATGACTTCATCTTGTTCGGCCAGCAGCATCGCCGTATTTCCCGAGTAATCTTTTAAGTTTTTAATGTTGTCAAATTTGTCTTTGATTAGCCATTTGGCAAGAAAAAACCAGTAATGGTGTTGGGCAACAGCGGCCATGCTGTCAAACGGTGTGATCAGGATTATGCCTTTAACCGGAACCTGCCCGCTCTGCACGATGCCACAGGCCACGCCGCTGCCGAGTGATTCTCCCCACAGGAAAACAGGCTCGCCAAAATCGTTCAACGCTTGTTTTGCGGTTTGGATGCCATCGGCAATCAACGCCGCCTCCGATGGCGCGCCGTTTCTGGCCGCATAGCCCGGATATTCGGCCAAGACGACCCGGTAACCCAGATTTTCCAATGCATCCAGGTAATAAGTCCGGTCGGTCGCAGAACCCGCATTGCCGTGAAAAACGATAACCGTGCCCTTGTTGGTCGTGTTAGCTGTTTTGGCGACCAGTCCCCGATAATCATCCGTTGACGGCCAGAGTTTCAGGTTGGCTTGATCGGCCAGTTGCTGTTGATGTTCAATCGAATAGGTATCGGGAAAATAGATCATTTTTCGTTGGCATAGAAAAACGATCAGCAGGAGCAGGAGGTAGGTTAGCAGGATTGAAGGCATCGGTTTGGTGGTCAAAGGTTAAATGCCGTCCGCTCTGTTTTTCAGTAGTTCGAAGCTTCTCTTACCGTGAAGCGCAGCAAGGATTATTATCTTTTCTTCCTTAACAAAAAAGACGATTTTGTAGGGAAATCTTTTAATAAGGTGTTTTCTGGTTCCTTTGTATTCAATCGGATGGATCTCGGGATTTCTCTTGATAAAGTTGATTCCTGCGTCAATTTGCAAGAGAAAGTCATATCCCAAGCCTATCCTGGTGTCCTCATACCAAGAAAATATCTCCTTCAAATCATTTTCAGCCTCGGGGCTGACAATGACGGAATATTTCACTGCTTGCTCGCGATTCTTTTGTAGACGTCTTCCCACGGGGAGCCTGATTCAGGATTCTGGTGATACTTTTCCAGCCGTACATCAATTATGCTTTTCTCCTCGTCGGTCAGTTCGATAGAAGGAGCTTTTGCAGTTATCGTATCCCAGATGTCTTCTACCAATTGAATCCTTTCAGGTATTGATAATTCAAGCGTATCTGTTGCGGTTATTTTGCTCATATTCTAGCTCCCATTTTTGACATATAAAAAGTTTCTATATCGTCATGTTCGTATGTAAACGTAGGGCGGTTTCGCGCTAGCAAACCGCGAATTAATGTATAGCGCCGATGACAGTCTGTCGTAGTTGCGGTGATCCACTCTACAAATATCCGCCTTACAGCGTTACAAGTAGCGTTACGGGATTGGGTTGTTAAAACACCATGTGCGAATTTGAGACAATAGTTCTATTGCGTATTTATCCGCTTCTTTGGTATTCGATATATCAAGTATTGCAGTAAATGTTAGAAAGGTAAGCATGGCAGAAAAACGTATTACTTCATCTACTTGTTCTGGGTCGTGGTGCGCACCAATTGTTGATCCATTATATCTTGTCAAAACTTGGTGTTGGCCTCCATGGGTATAGCTATTTAGAGCATTCCAGGCATAACTCTTAATTTCAGATAAAGTTTTAGGCCAATTTTTAGTCGATTCAATAGCTGTAATCATATCGCCAAAGTAGAGCTTCTCCTTGCTATCTAGCTCAATTTTATCTTTGTGTAGAAAGGTATTAACTTCATTTTCTGTTGCACAATGCAGTAACCAAGCGCCTCGGACAAAAGTTTCGAATAAAGTTCTTTCCAAGGCAAATGCTGAAGCATATAGATGATGCTCTAATAGGATGCAAATACCTTTAGCGTGTTCATTTGCCGTATCAAAAAGTGTTCCTGATACGATATTTCGATCACTATTGTTTGACATGGATAATCCATCAACTTTTGAGTCAATAAATGCAAGCATATTGCGGAATTGAGGTAAAAGGCTCATGGCTCGTAGAATGTGGCGAAAACCAATGGGGTCGTACTCGTGTAATTGCTCACGGCTTAATTCACAATCGCGGAGGATTTTGCTTAATAACCCCGGCCCAATTGTTTCACCCGTATGAATGGGGACAACGGTTGAGCGTCCATCAACGTGTTGCACGAAATGATGGCTCCCTTTAACGCGTACTAACAAAAAATCCGCTTTTTTCAAGGCAACTAATAAATCTTTACCCGTCAAACTTGGAAAGGATGTCATGCGGCGACTGAAATGCGTTGAATGCCAACGAAATCGAGTGATTCGGATGTTTCGCCTTGAACTTCCAAGCAAAGCTCAATCGCTTCGCGAATACGCTCCATAAGCACATCTAGCGATTTGGCTTGTGTATGACAGCCTCTTAGAGCGGGAACCGAAGCCACAAAATTACCTTCGGAATCTTTTTCAATGATTACATCAAATTGCTTCATATTTTTTCAAATCTCAGAATTTGTGGTTAAGTCATGGGTACGCTGTGCGTACCTTGGGTATTTTAATGGAACCCTATTAATCAATCCGATCTTCATCAATAGGGTCAACATCAGGAGCCGCATTTAATACGGCTAAAAACTTATCACGCCGCCCGCATTTAGCGCGCTGTAATAAGTAATCTTCAGTCATTAAGGCTGACATTTTCTCGCCTAATGCTAAGGCTACAAATTGGTCAATTGATATATTCTCTTGAGAGGCTAATGCCTGCACACTGTTATAAATTGAATCGGGAATAGTAATATTTAATTGAGTCATAATAAATCACCTGTTTTTTGTAAAAACTCTTTAGGCGTTAAAGCTTGAATGGCGAACTTTTCAACACCAACAAAATCTTTTTTGTTAAAGGTGATAATAAAGTCAGCGCCCGCCTCAACAGCTAAATCAAGCAAAAAATCGTCGTCGGCATCTTTAAGATAAGGTCGCCAAAGATAAAAGATCCTATGATGATGACAAACAGTACAAAAGTAATCTAAAAAATCATTAATTTGTTCATGGCTTAAACCTAAAGGAGGCAATAGCCGCTGGCAAATTTCTTCATACTCGAGTATCAGCGGAATAGAGATATGTGCCTGCCAATCCCCTGTTCCTAATAATCGTAATAGCAAATTCGATGCGCCTCGTTTAGAGCGCATCGCAGCAATGATCACGTTGGTATCAATAACAATATGATAAGTCATTGTTACTTACAAGGTTGATGTGCGGTACGTGCCATTAAACGTCGGAAACCCCGGCGTATTTTTTCTTATCCCTGCCCAACCAATAATCAGTCGCCAGTTGCAGAGCCTGTTCCTGCGTATCAGCCTTGCCCAGCAACTTAAGCGCAACCGCAGCTGTGCCGATGATGGACGCTTGCGCAAAATCGTCTTCCATTTTTCCCTGCCAGATTAACGCCAGTTGCTCTGGTTCAAGCAGCTCGGGTTTGACGTGGCGGTGGGTAAATAACGCAGGCCAGTTTTCGTCGGACAGATCGCCGTTGTGTACGCTTTGCACCAGGCATTCCATATCGGGATTGCGTTCGGTTTCGCCGCCTTCGCCTTTTAATACCGCCATGTGCGGCTGGTTTAATAGTGCGGCGGCTTGCTGATGCACGGGACGGTAACCGGGATGGAAGATGCCCTGGATGCTGTATTGCGCATTAAACGGGTTTAGCAAACGCACCAGGGTGTGAACCGGTGAGCGCAAGCCTAGTATCGGGCGCAGTTCGATAATGTCATGTAGCTTCGGGCAAAAATGGGCTAGCGATAAATAACTGAAATGCTGTTGCTCAAGTTGTTGTTTGGCTTCTTCAATAGAGCTGGCGCATTTAAGTCCTAAATAGCCCAGCATGTTTTCGGTGTACAGCCTGCCTGCGGTATGGCCGCTGGCACCATGCATAAATACAGTGATGTCGTTTTCGGCCAGCAGCAAAGCCGACAGCAAAAACCAGGGCAAATGGCGGCGTTTTCCTGCATAAGACGACCAGTCCAGATCGACTGTTACGGTGTTGTCGGCAATAGCAAACGACTCCCTTGCCGCCTTTGCGAAACCGGCCAACTCCTCCGGGGTTTCTTCCTTGACGCGCATCAGCATCAGGAATGCGCCCAGCTGGATAGGCAACACCTGATCGGTCAGGATCATCTGCATCGCGCGGTAGGCTTCATCCTGGGTTAGCGGTCTTGAGCCTTTTTTGCCCTTGCCCAGAATGCGGATGATTTCTGCGAACGGATGTTCCGGGTGCGGCGTTTGTTCGTGATGAGTCAATTTCATATTGCCAGGGATGGTATGTATGCCGCAAGACTGTCTGGAACAGTCGCGGCGATTGCCAGGGATGGTGTGTATGCCGCAAGACTGTCTGGAACAGTCGCGGCGAAGGTAAATTTAAAATAATGGTCGACTAACAACGCGATAAATACGCCAGTTAAATACATCAGCGAATAAAAAAAGGTTTGCATCGCGGTTTTGTCATCTTTCCGGTGCATCATCAAAAGGGCGAAATAGATAAAGCCGAGACCTAACGGCACTACCGCAGACAAATAAATCAGGCCGCTCATGCCGGTCAGATAGGGCAGCAGCGTCACGATGAACAGCAGCAGCGAATACAGCAAAATATGCAGCCGAGTGTGTTCCACGCCATGCGTGACTGGCAACATCGGGATGCCGACTTTGGCGAATTCTTTACGCTTGGCGATAGACAGCGGCCAGAAATGCGGCGGCGTCCAGGCGAAAATAATCAAGAACAGCAGCATCGCGTAAGGATGCACTTCACCGGTCATCGCGCACCAGCCCAGCATTGGCGGCGTCGCCCCGAAAGCGCCGGCAATAACGATGTTTTGCGGGGTCATGCGCTTAAGGTAGACCGTATAGATAATCGCATAACCCAACGCCGACAAGAAAGTTAGCAATGCGGTCAAGGCGTTGACCATGACGATCAGCAATGCCATCGAGATAACGCCCAGCAGCGACGCAAAAACGATCACGTTGGTCGAGCTTAATTCGCCTTTGGGCAAGGGGCGGTTTTTGTTGCGATCCATCAGCGCATCGGCTTCACGGTCGATATAATGGTTAATCGCAGCGGCAGAGGCGGCGGCCAGCGCAATCCCCAAGCTGCTGTAAATAAATAGGCCGATAGGCGGCATTCCGGGCACGGCCAGTAACATCCCTGCGATAGCTGTAAAAACGATCAACGCAACCACTTTGGGTTTGCATAATTCAAGATAACTTTTCCAGGGCGCTCGGGGCGATTCGCTAGTCATTATGTAATAGATTCCTACTCTTAGTTTAGGGTACGGCTCTTATGGAAACCGCAGGAATAGCTATGTATATGCGCCATTCAGCAGCGCATAGAAACGTAGGGTATAGAATACAGTGAACGATTGATTATTGAAATAGTTTGCCACGCCACATTGACATGGAAATGTTATGAATAATAGGGATTCGGTGATGGGACGGCGTTTGGCAAACCCGATTCGCCGACAAATTAAAAATTACTAAGTAACTGCCCGCATCGCAGATGCATGGTGTCTAATCGGAAGCCCAGAGCTGACTTTATAATTCTAATTCGTCTTTAATTTATCAAAGAAGCGTTTTTTGATTTTGGCAGGCGGCGCGCCTGTGATGGTGACAATATGAAACGCATTAAAATCAGCGCTCTCCAGCTCTTGAGCGGTAACAAGCGGCTTTTTCCCGCCCATAAGAGGATGTTTTATATAGCCAAGATGATTCGACAAGTCTTTTGCTGCTTGCCCTTTGGCGTTGGAAAACGTCTTGATTTTGCACATTTTCAGGATGGTGTTGATCGCCTTTCCATATCGATTATGCAGTGCGGTCATCGACGAAACGACTAGCCAAAAGCGGAGTCCATAGGCGCTGTCGGCTAATAGCGCCCGTTCTAGAGTAGCTAGCGGAGGAAGTTGTAAGAGCTCATCAAAGACGAATAGCAGCGGACTTTGCGGTTTTTCGGCAGGGTGCTCGGATAGAAGAGCGAGTATGTGAGCCTCGAAGAATACCCTCATAATTGTTTCCTCTGCAGCCATTTTGTCAGGAGAGGTCACAAAAAAAATAGAGGCGGATCCTTTTAACAGTGCGGCAGGCGTCCAGTCTGAGCGACTTGTATTGGCGAGTAAGCGGGGGTTATTCCAGCCCTTGAGGGCAGTTTTTAGCGATTCAGGAACCGAAGGAAAATGTAATTTTGTATTGATAATGTTCAGCACGTTTTTAGCATGTGTGTCTAGCGACCAAATTTCCTCTGACTGGGCGCAAGCTCTCAAAATTCGTTGCAGCCTTGCGGGTTCCAAGTTTATAGTGTTAAGCACGTCTTTTGGCGTAGCTTCGCGTTCATGGCTATTGGCATCCAAAATACAATAACAGATAAGAACGGCCAGCAGTTCTTGGACTGCATCGCTCCAAAAAATGCGGCTGCCGTCGCCGGTAGGTGCGAATATAGCCGCCAATTTTTCAGCATCCTTCCACATATCGGCAGGCGAGCTGCGAACAACGGAAAGTGGATTAAAAGCAGCTGTATCATCATTTCCAAAAGGATCGAAACACCAGACTTTTTGCCCCATCGCTTCCCGATAGCTTGCTGTTTGGGCGTAACGCTCTCCGGTAATATCTAGACACATTATCCCGCCGGTATAAGTGGCAAGATTTGGCAAAATAAGGCTTTTGGTTTTTCCGGAGCCGGGAGGGGCGACCGTCAAAATAGACATATCTCCTGAGTATTCCAATTCTTCCTCGTTTTCCAGCGTACCGAAGTGAATACTGGAACCCCAAGGCTGTTCGAGTGCTGCTAGCCCTTGAGGGCTGGCCATCCAAGTATTTTGATAGATTGAGCCTTCGAAAATAGGTAAAAGATGCAGCCAACCTAGTGAAATGACTCTGGCCTTAATTTGTTGCATTAATTCCGCGCATTTTTCTTGCTTTTGTTTGGCGGAGGATGGGTTTTTGTCCGCTGGATTATTCGAATCGCTAGGGTTTGATTCCTTAAGCTCTTCCCAGTCTGTTTGTATTTTTAAAAGCGTCTTTTCACACTCAACCAACCAATTCTCTGGAAAGGGTTTTGTTAAGTAGAGTCTGTAATATATTGAAAAGCTAAATCTGACCGACGGATCAAGGGTGGTTTTATTGGTCTCTTTTTCGAAGTAAAAAGTGTGGTCGACTTCTTCCCACTCGCCTAATTTCGATGAGTTATAACCTGTTTTTTTGTTAACGGTAACGCTTGCGGTAACATCAAACAAGGCTCCGCCGTATATATCATCGGCAAAGAATCTGTCCCAAAAAACTGGGTCGTTATTGTTTAACACACAAGGATTACCAGATATTTCTGGTTCTTGCGGAGGTACTGTAACTGCTTCTGGAATGGGGGCGACAGGCTTAGGCGCATTAGGATCAACAGTCGTAGACTCTGGTGCCTCGGGAGCCAGCTTTTTCACATAGGCGGGTTGGGCAAAGGGGGTGGAGGCCAGCCAATTCCAAGGGCGTAAGAACAGTAACAAAAGCAACAAAAAGCCGCCAAAAAGCTGGTAGGGATAATCAAATATCATATAAAGGCATTAGAAAATAACTTTAGAACATCTATAAACCAAACGGAGAAAGCCTGATCATCGAAAAACAAAAAAGCCCTTTTGGGCTTTTTTCATGGATTTATAGTTAATTGTGATTGTGAGCTTTATACCGAAAAAACCTTATAAAATCAATCAAAATAGAGTGTTGGTAGTTTGTAACAGGGTGCTCAGGTTGGGAGGTTAGTAGGGTGGGATCGGTTTGTGCAACCCAATAAATCCAGTTGTGTTTTTGCATCACTGTGAAGTAGATATTCTACTACAGGCCATTCATAACTTAATGCAATATCTGATTCGCGTTATACATTCCTGTGGATTGCAAGAACATAGCTGTGTATCTAGGTGGCGGTTTTTGATGTTTGATATGATCAGAGTTTGGAGATGGAGCGGCAGTTGGTAAGCCCGAAATTTTTCTGCCATCTTGATACAAGAGAATGTCGGGTATAAACAGCTTGCCTAACCTCCAGTGCATTTCACTCCCTGACTTAAACCTTTCCGACAAATCAACGCTATCCGAAGCCCTATCTGTATGTGATAATAAACAATTTGATTTTGGCGATATTTTTTTCTAACCGACATAGCCGCAGGGCATAAAGGGCACTACATAATGGATGAGAACAAAAAGAAAGCGCTAGGCGCGGCGCTGATGCAGATCGAAAAGCAATTCGGCAAAGGCTCGGTGATGCGGATGGGCGATGTGGCTGCTTCGCGCGACATCGATGTGGTTTCTACAGGTTCTTTAGGTTTGGATATTGCGCTGGGCTGCGGGGGCTTGCCTCGCGGTCGTGTGGTTGAAATTTATGGTCCGGAATCATCCGGTAAAACTACGTTAACATTGCAAGTGATCGCCGAAATACAAAAACTCGGCGGCACGGCGGCATTCGTCGATGCGGAACATGCATTGGATCCGGGTTATGCCGAAAAGCTTGGCGTTAATGTCGATGACTTGCTGGTTTCCCAGCCGGATACCGGCGAACAAGCATTGGAAATTACCGACATGCTGGTGCGTTCCGGCGCGGTGGATGTGGTGGTGATTGATTCGGTGGCGGCGTTGACGCCCAAGGCTGAAATTGAAGGCGATATGGGCGATTCCCATATGGGTTTGCAGGCGCGTTTGATGTCCCAGGCTTTGCGGAAATTGACCGGCAATATCAAGCGTTCCAATACGCTGGTTATTTTTATCAACCAGATCAGGATGAAAATCGGCGTGATGTTCGGTAGCCCTGAAACCACCACCGGCGGTAATGCGCTTAAGTTTTATGCTTCGGTGCGTCTAGATATTCGGCGTATCGGTTCGATTAAAAAGGGCGATGAAGTGATCGGCAATGAAACGCGGGTCAAAGTCGTCAAGAATAAAGTCGCGCCGCCGTTTAAACAGGCCGAGTTCGAGATTTTATACGGGGAAGGTATTTCCTTTCTGGGTGAGCTGGTTGACCTGGGCGTCAGTTACGGTTTTATCCAGAAAGCGGGTTCTTGGTACAGTTACGGTGATGAAAAAATCGGCCAGGGCAAGGATAACGTAAAGGCCTTCTTAAAAGAGCATCCTGAAAAAGCCAAAGAAATCGAGGCGAAAATAAGAGCCGAGGCTTTTGCCAAGAAAGTTGTTCCCTTAATTGATGCGCCTGTAGTTGTCGATGAGGACGAGTAATTCGTTTTGATTGAAGAGCCTCTGGTTGCCAAGGAAATTCAGGAAGTCTGTTTGCGGCTATTGGCGCGAAGAGAGCACAGTCAGCAGGAATTGCTGAACAAACTGGCTTTAAGAGGCTTTGACCGGGATGACGCGCAGCCGGTCATTGATGAGCTGGCCGAGCAAGGCTGGCAAGACGATCTCAGGTATGCAGAAAACTATGCCAGGTTTCGTATCCTGAAAGGCTACGGGCCGATTCGTGTGGGCTATGAGCTCAAGCAAAACGGTATAGCGGCGTTTGATCTTGAAGGCATCGTGCAGGAAGAGGCCGGTAGTTGGATGGCGCTGCTGGAGCTGGTTTACAGTAAAAAATATACCGACGATGTTGTGATGGAACGCAATGAGTGGGCTAAGCGTAGTCGATTTTTGTTGCATCGAGGGTTTTCCGGCGCAATGATCGGCGCTTTGTTTGATTGGTTGAATATTAGATTTCTCTAGATTGTGGGTAGAGATAGGTACTCGATTTTGTAATTATTCAGCCACAGATTTTCACGGATGTACGCTGATAAACTGAAATATAAAGAACTTATTCATCTTCATCAATAGTCCCTATGGTGTTTGCCATGAGTTAAGTGGATTCTTGGAGGTGGCAACAAATAATCCGTTTAATCTGTGTTGATCTGTGGCTGAAGAGTTACCCGATTTTTTTAAAAGCATTTATTTATTATGAAAAAGATGACTAGCGCCGAGTTGCGCACCGCCTTTCTGGAATTCTTTCGCGAACGGGGGCATTCCATACAGCCTTCAAGTTCGCTGATTCCGGGGGATGATCCGACCTTGTTATTCACCAATGCCGGTATGGTGCAGTTCAAGGATGTGTTTTTAGGCCGGGATCATCGCGACTATAACAAGGCAGCGACCAGCCAGCGTTGCGTGCGTGCGGGCGGCAAGCATAACGACCTGGAAAACGTCGGCTATACCGCAAGGCATCATACTTTTTTTGAAATGCTGGGCAATTTCAGTTTCGGCGATTATTTTAAAAAAGACGCGATCCAATTCGCCTGGGATTTTTTAACCAAGGAACTGGAAATTCCGGCAGAAAAATTATGGATTACCGTTTTTGATGAAGATTCGGAAGCGGAAAAAATCTGGCTGGACGATGTTGGTGTTTCGCCAGTCCGATTCTCAAGAATCGGTGCCAAGGATAATTTCTGGTCGATGGGCGATGTCGGGCCGTGCGGGCCATGCACCGAAATATTCTATGACCACGGCGCGGACATTGCCGGTGGGCCACCGGGATCGCCGGATGAAGACGGCGACCGTTATATCGAAATCTGGAATCTGGTGTTCATGCAATACGACCGTTCCGCCGACGGCTCTTTGACGCCGCTGCCGAAACCCTCGGTGGATACCGGCATGGGGTTGGAGCGTATTGCAGCTGTGTTGCAAGGTGTCCATAGTAATTACGAGATCGATTTATTTCAGAAACTGTTGAAAGCGGCGGCCGAGCTTGCCGGTACTGACGATTTAACGAAAAGTTCATTGCGGGTGATTGCCGATCACATCCGTTCTTGTGCATTCCTGGTGGCGGATGGCGTGATGCCGTCCAATGAAGGGCGTGGTTATGTGGTGCGCCGCATTATCCGTCGCGCCATCCGGCACGGCTACCGTTTGGGTATCCGTGATGTGTTCTTTTATAAACTGGTAGCACCCTTGGCTGAGGAAATGGGCGGTGCTTTCCCCGAGCTTAAAGCTGCGCAAGCTCAGGTTGAACGGGTGCTGAAAAAAGAAGAAGAGCGTTTTGCCGAAACCTTGGAGCAAGGCATGAAGATTCTGGAAGCCTGCGTCGCCAAGATGGAAGGCTCGGTGATCCCCGGCGATACCGTATTCCAGCTTTACGATACTTACGGCTTTCCGGTTGACCTGACCGCCGACTTTGCCCGTGAAAATCAGCTGACCGTCGATCATGCCGGATTTGAAATGGCGATGTCGGCGCAACGTGACCGGGCGCGGTCAGCCAGCAGTTTCGGGGCCGATTACGATCAGGATATCAAGCTCGATGCGCAGACCGAATTTACTGGCTACGAGCAGCTTGACGACCAAGTGCATATCATCGGGCTGTTCAAGAAAGGCCAGCCGGTAACCAGCTTGCAGGATGGCGAAGAGGGCGTTGTCATTTTGGACAAGACGCCGTTTTATGCTGAGTCCGGCGGACAGGTCGGCGACTGCGGCAAAATCGAAGCCGATGGCGCTATGTTTGAAGTTACCGATACCCAAAAACAGGGTGGCAACCTGTTCCTGCATAAAGGTAAGTTGCTTAGCGGAACCCTGAGCAACGGCCAGCTGTGCGATGCGCGGGTCAGTGCGGCGGACAGGAAAGCGACCGAGCTTAACCATTCGGCGACGCATTTGCTGCATGCCGCATTAAGGCAGGTTTTGGGCGATCATGTCGCGCAGAAAGGTTCGCTGGTTAATCCTGAACGCTTGCGCTTCGACTTTTCCCATTTTGAGCCGGTTACGGCTTTTGAAATCAGCACCGTTGAGCGGATCGTTAACGAGCAGATCCGGGCGAATAATCCCGTTATCTCGCAAGTCATGGCAAAAGATGAGGCAGTTAAAGCCGGTGCGATGGCCTTGTTCGGCGAAAAATACGGCGACGAAGTCAGGGTATTGAAAATCGGCGAATTTTCCACCGAGCTTTGCGGCGGCACCCATGTCGAGCGGGCAGGGGACATAGGCTGTTTTAAAATTATTAACGAAACTGGTGTCGCGGCGGGCGTCCGGCGTATTGAAGCGGTAACCGGCGGCGGTTGCTTTGATTTTATAGCCGGTCGCGATCATGCGCTTGCCAGCATTGCTGGGTTGGTCAAAAGCGCGCCAGAAAAAGCGCCGGAAAAAGTCGAACAGTTGATAGAAAAAAACCGGCTGTTAGAAAAACAACTGGAACGCTTGAATGCGAAGCTTGCCAGTTCTGCGGGCAACGAATTGGGCGCTCAGGCGGTCGATGTCGATGGCATCAAGGTATTGGCGGTCAAGCTCGAAGGCGTCGATCCCAAATCCCTGAAAGACATGGTTGATCAGTTGAAAAACAAGTTAGGCAGCGCAGCGATTGTGTTGGCAGTCGTCGAGGGCGATAAGGTCAGTTTGATTGCCGGTGTGACTAAAGACCAGATGGGGCGGATAAAAGCCGGCGATCTGGTGAATTTTGTCGCCACTCAAGTAGGCGGAAAAGGCGGCGGCAGGCCCGATATGGCACAGGCTGGCGGTAATGATCCGTCCGGTTTGGCGGCGGCTTTGCAACAGGTTCCGGGCTGGGTGAAAGAGCGGCTGGTAGATTGACATGCCTTATGTGTCGATGTTTTTTGGGATTATCATCCGCATGTTTCACAACGAACATAACCCGCCGCATTTTCATGCCGAATACCAAGGCCAAAGGGGCGTGTTCAATATTGACGGCGCTATAATCAAGGGCAACATTACTTCAAAAACCGCAAAAAAATTGATTCAGGAATGGGCGTTGCTACATCAAGACGAGATCATGCAGAATTGGCAAAAAGCCGAACAAGGCAAACAGATAGATCGGATCGAACCCCTTAATTAATGGAGAGCAGCTCATGTACTATATGCCCGTTGTCGTCGATGCAGAATATCTAAGCGATTACAAAATCAAATTGACTTTCGATAACGGCGAAAAAAGAATTGCCGATTGCCTGCAATGGCTAAACGGCGAGATTTTCGAACCGCTTAAGGATAAACAGTATTTCCAGAAATTCTTTGTTGACGGCTGGTCTATATCCTGGCCGAATGGAGCGGATATTGCCCCTGAGACTTTGTATGAAGAGGGTGATGTTGCCGAGTAATTCGTTGCGATATAGCCCCATAGGCCGAAATAAGCCCAAGTAAAGAGATTGCTTCATGAAAGTGTTCATAAGCTCCACAGTGTATGATTTAATCGACATTCGCGCCGAACTTGCGGAGCAGTTGAGAACTATCGGCATTACTCCGGTTTTGTCGGACGACAAGCTTTCCGATTTTCGTGTTCAGCACGATGTGAATTCAATCGAAACATGCCTTGTTAATGTTGAGTCAAGCGATGAGTTTCTTTTGATTATGGATCAGCGGTATGGGCCTACTTTAGAAAAGTTTGGTTATGACAAGTTTTCTGCCACGCATCTTGAATACCAACATGCGATAAAAAAGGGAATACCCGTTCGAGTTTATGTTCGCGACCGTCTTGAAGCTGATTTTGTAATTTGGAAGCGTAATAAGGAGCGAAAGGAGCCTGTAAAACTCTCATGGGTTACTGAAGATAAGGATTTAGGGCTATTTGAGTTGTTGAATGAACATGCGAGACTTCAAGTTGACTCAACAGCATCAAACTGGTATGCCACGTTCACCAGCTCTATCGATTTGAAAGCGGCGATTACCAAGCACTTTGAAAAACGGATTCTCCCGGAACGTCTGGTTGAGGCGATACAGAATAATGTTTTCCCGTTATTTGATATTAAAGTTGAAGCTAGTCCAATTTATATTGATAAATATTTTGTAGGTATGTGGGGTTTTAAAATAAACCTTACTAATATCAGTCGTGTGCCCGCATTCCATTCTGAAGTTTATTGGGAAGATGGAGATAAGGATATTGAGGGGGATTCATTTATTGCATCAAGTCAGTCTGTTCTAATGGATTTTGTGTGGGAAGAAGATTCTGATGTAGTCGAAAAATTTCTTATTATTGAATATGAAAGCTCAATTGGTATTTCGGTTCGAGACCGATTTTGCATAATTGGTCGAATTGATGGTTTTGCAATTATTAGTGGTGGCAGGCTTGTTGACCGAAAGTTCAAACGCTCAGCAGGAATATCGCTTGAGATTGAAGATGCCTAACAAGCGTAGATTGGTGTGATATGGGTTGCGGTGCTTATATTTATTTCATGAGGTTATTATGATTCAAGACGATATTATTAACGAATTACAATATATTCCCGAAGCAAAATTGATGGAGCTGTATGATCTTATCCATTATTTTCGACTCGGACTTAGTAGCGAAATGGTAAAGCAATCTTCTCAAGAAGAGGATTTTGGAATAGATAAAACGATGTGTTTGAACACCTTGAAAAAAATAAAGCATGGCGACTTTTCGGGATTTAGTGAAATCGATGATGTAGACACACACATTGAAAACCTAAAAAATGAGATTAGTTAAAGATGAAAGTTATCAACGTAAAGAACGGAAGTTTTTAAGAAAACATGTCCATTTAGTTGATAAATATGCAGAGGTATTAACCAAGCTTAAAACCAATCCCTTTGATCCGTCATTAAAAACACATAAACTAAAAGGCGAACTGAAAGAATTTTATTCATGCAGCCTAACCCATGACTTTCGGATTATTTGCGTTTTTTTAATACAAGATGAAACGATTGTCTTAGTCGATATAGGCAGTCATAACGAAGTTTATTAACTTCCGGCAATACCAAGGTTTTATTAAATGGCATTATACGTATACAAATTTGGCGGCACTTCGGTAGGTACTGTCGAGCGCATTAAAGCGGTCGCCGAAAAGGTTAAGCTAGCCCACGATCTGGGCGATCAAATTGTGGTCGTGGTTTCCGCGATGAGCGGCGAGACCAATCGGCTGGTTGATTTGGCAAAGGACATGCAGCAAAGCCCCAATGAGCGGGAAATGGACGTGCTGTTGTCCACCGGCGAGCAGGTCACCGTGGCGCTGCTGAGCATGGCTTTGCACGAGCTGGGTTGCGATGCCTGTTCTTATACCGGCAGTCAGGTCAAAATTCTGACCGACAGCAGCCACACCAAAGCGCGTATCCGCAAGATAGACGACACGCGTATCCGCGCCCATCTTAACGGAGGCAAGGTGGTGGTGGTTGCGGGTTTCCAAGGCGTGGACGAACACGGTAATATCACCACCTTGGGACGCGGCGGCTCGGATACCACGGCGGTGGCGCTGGCGGCGGCGTTAAAAGCCGACGAATGCCATATCTATACCGATGTCGATGGCGTTTACACCACCGATCCCAGAGTGGAGCCGAAAGCCCGCAGGCTGGATAAAATCACTTTCGAGGAAATGCTGGAAATGGCCAGCCTGGGTTCGAAAGTATTGCAGATCAGGTCGGTAGAGTTTGCCGGAAAATATAACGTTGCGCTGCGCGTATTATCATCATTTAAAGAAGGTAAGGGCACGCTCATTACCTACGAGGAATCACAAGTGGAAAGTGCTTTAATTTCAGGAATCGCATTCAATCGGGATGAGGCTAAATTGACTATAACCGGCGTGCCTGATTTGCCGGGGGTTGCGTATAAAATTTTAGGGCCGATAGCCGATGCCAATATCGAAATCGATATGATCATCCAAAATATCGCCGACGATGCGACCACCGATTTTACCTTTACGATACATCGCAATGATTACCAGCGGGCAAAAGCCTTGCTGGAGAAAACCTGTGCTGAATTGGGCGCCAGAAACGTCACTGGCGACGACAGCATCGTCAAAGTGTCGATAGTCGGCGTAGGCATGCGCTCCCATGCAGGCATTGCCAGCACCATGTTCAAGGCGTTGGCCGATGAAGGTATCAATATCCGAATGATTTCAACCTCCGAGATTAAAATATCGGTAGTCGTCGATGAAAAATATCTAGAGCTGGCAGTCAGGGCGCTACATGCCGCATTTAAGTTGGATCAGGAAGTGGAATCTTAAACTTTATTTGTAAGAAAAAGCTGCTATAATTGCCCGTCTTGGTTGGATGCTGTTTAAGAACAGTTCGTTTTTAACATATATAGGGAGTAGCCATGCTTATCTTGACTCGTCGGGTAGGAGAGACTTTGATGATCGGTGACGAAGTGACAGTCACGGTTCTTGGAGTCAAAGGAAATCAGGTTCGCATCGGTGTTAACGCACCCAAAGAAGTTTCTGTACACAGGGAAGAGATTTACGAAAGGATCAAAAAAGAACAGAATAGCCCAGCGGGCTTGACTGGATCTGAAGAGTAAAATAATCGTAGCAGCGATTTTACGGGTGCCCTGGGCGCTCGCCAGCTAATGGATGTGAGCTTATTATTAAGTGGGGTGTAAAGTATATTTCGCAACATGTTTTGAGAAGTAGTTTAGTTGACGCTTTAACATCGTTAGGCAAAAGGATTTTTATGTTAGTTTTTTGGGAGGTTCCCTCTCAAAAATATCTCTAGGCACAAGGCTGTAGCTTAAAGGGATAAACCATCTATTTGGAGAGTTGGCCGAGAGGCTGAAGGCGCTCCCCTGCTAAGGGAGTATGGGTTTTATCGCCCATCGAGGGTTCGAATCCCTCACTCTCCGCCATATAAGTACATGATTTTAAATGAGTAAAATTAAATATAAAAAGCAAATGGGCGGAAATTGGCGGTTGATGTTCGGCATTAATCGCCGCATCAGTTCAAAAAGCGCCATTTCAATTTAAGTTTCTAATCGCTCGACCATTAGGGAACCTCTATTAATTACAATTTAGACCAGCTTACTGCGAAGACGCTGAAATTTTTTTGAATTTCCCCCAAAATGTAAGCATTTTGAGGTCAACTTTTGCTGAAAGCGCTCGTTACTGAAGGATTTCTCCTTTTTTATGCGACTACA
>CAMAUL010000055.1 GCA_945861405.1 Candidatus Methylobacter oryzae
TTCGTTGGATACCCACAACAAGGGGTATCCAACATCATTCTCGCAATGACTCGACGCGATTTCGGAAAGCCTGCATTTTCACTACGCAAAAAACGCTTCGTGAAAACACATGCCCTATCGCTTCTGGGGACTACTCGACTCCTGTCTCGCAGCGTTTGCTAAAAAGCAGGTTCTTTGCCGAGATGAAGTTGAATAATCGTCGTTCACGAGTCTTTTACCCTTAAGTCCCTGATTGCGGTTTAACCCCGGAGGTTTTTATGAAACATATCACGTTACGCTCCAAACTGAGTCTACTGGCCCTATCTGCTATTCTGGTTGTGCCGGGTTGTTCCCAAACCTTGGTCAAGGATGACACTAGATTAGCCAGCGACGGTACTAGCCATTGCTCCGGTTCCGAGTGGGTGGATGATTCTACCCTGGCAGTGTTGCCGATTCCCGTGGTGGCGTTTTTTATGCCTCACACCGATCTTAATGACATCAAGGCCGATGATTACCTTAAGCGGTGCGGGGACAGCTCCAAGTTGATCAACCGAGAGGTGGATATGGGGCATGGTGCGTGTATTCCTACCGTGCTGACCAGGATATTAACACTGGGAATATGGCAATGGTGTCCTGCGACTGTGTCCTGGGAAGCTGACGTACGGCCCTAAGCAATAGGTGGCGAGTTGTCGGGAAACCTAAAAACAAAGGGAACTTCAGCCGCAGATCAACACAGATTTACCTCGTTCCCATGCAGCACGCTCAGCGTTATACACAAATGTCTGCGAGACACCGTCATTCTGGCAGGGATGCCGGAATCCAGGCACAGGGATGTGAAAGTTCTCAGATAACCTGCATTTCTAAACAACATGCTAAGTCTAAAGCTACCGTCCATGGCACTGGATACCGGCATCCCTGCCGGTATGACGACATTTTTGGCTCAATTGGACTTAATCTATAACGATGAGCGCGCTGCATGGGAACGAGAAAATTCAATTTAATCCCTGTATGTGCGCTAGCGTACATACAGGGGCGACAGATCCTGTAAGCTATATTTGAGGTCATTATTCCTTACGATCCTAGGAGAAATTCTTATGAAACGATTACACTTCGCGCTTATCCTGCCTTGTATTTTGTTCAGCTTCTCTGCGCTTGCAGAACAGGAGCTGATTAAACCGCAAACCCAAGGCGAGGTTACATTTGTCAACGGTGGCGTGGGGGGCGATGAACAAAATGCGATGAAAGCCCTGGGGCCTGACTATAACTTGCACCTGCTATTTTCGATAAAAGGTACAGGCGAATATGTCAGTGACGTGAAGGTTCGTATCACGGACTCAAGCGGCAACACTATTCTTGAAACCGTGTCTGACGGCCCTATGCTGTTCGCCAAGCTCAAGCCTGGCCGTTACAGTGTTACCGTTGACAAGGACGGTCAGGTAGTCAAGAGAACGGCAACGGTCGCAAGTACAACAAAGAGAACTTCGCTGTCGTTCACTTGGCCCCAAGATTAGACCCGTTCACATCGGAACAAGTCCTCTGTTCATTCCTTGCAAATCTCGGCTTTCATGTGCAAGGAATTGAGCAACCTTCAACCTAATCTACAAAATATTTTCCAAATGAAAGACGCAAAGATAACACCTCTGACAGTACAGCAATACGCAGAAATTTCCGACGATATTTACGACGAAACTCACAGAGTCGAATACGCCGGGATGACTGCGGGTAAGTGTGTCGGACATCCTGAATACGGTGACATTATCCTTGTTTCATCTGCGCTTGGCGGCTGCTTAATGATTCATTTCTAACCAGTCCACCGCTGTGTAATGGCATGTACGATGTCGATGGAGTATACCGGGAAGTGAGGTGCAGACGATCAAATTCCGTTTTAACCACTTGGTAGCATTCGCAGACTCGTTCTTCCAATCCCGGCCTATCCAGCACCGTGATGCGTCCACGGCGACACTCAAGCAATCCAGCTTTTTGCAATTTTCCGACCGCTTCCGTGATGCCTTCACGCCGCACGCCGAGCATATTGGCGATCAATTCCTGGGTAATGATTAACTCGTTTGAAGTGAGCAGGTCAAGGCTTAACAGCAGCCAGCGACAGAGTTGCTGATCCAGAAAATGATGACGATTGCAGACCGATGTTTGTGCTATCTGGGTTATCAGCCCTTGGGTATAACGCAGCAGCATATCGTGCAGCGTTCCATTGCGTACCCCTCCAGCTCGGTTGAATTCCTGTAATAGGAGTTGCGCCCGCAACCGATAGGCATAACCAACGCTGCGTACCACAGCCCGATTAGGCATGGTTCCGCCGCCCATAAAAAGCGAAACGCCGATGATGCCGTCGTTGCCGACCATGGCGATTTCGGCTGGCGCGCCGCTTTCCATTACGTAAAGCATCGATACGATGCAGGTTGTGGGGAAATAAGCGTAACGCAACTCGTCACCGGGTTCGTAAATAATCTCTCCGAGCGGTAATACGACCAGTTCAAGATGAGGGGATAGGCGCTGGTATTCGGCGGCGGATAGTGAGTCGAGAATATGGTTTTGCCCAAGATTAAGTTTATGCGATTCAATCATAAAGTCATGTCCTTATTTTGTGATAAGCATGGAATAGCTCTCTCAACCATGAACAAGGGTCGTTTTGCCAGTATGGCTCAAGGATATATTCTCTTGTTTATTCAAACAATAAGTGCTAATACTTATCAAACAAGCTTAGGAACGCGCACGAAATTGTAGGGGCGAATTCATTCGCCTTGGGCGGATAAATCCGCCCCTACTGTAGTTTCATTTCATGCCCATCTCTAACGAATATCGACCTTCTTACCTCAACGACTTTATGTGCGCTACCGTACCGACTGCGGCTAATCTTGTAGTTAAACTGAACACTGGCGGATGAAAAAGCACCGCACACGTTGTAGATCAGCCGCCTAATCCTAGGGGAATATCATAAGCACACAGTTCATTCGCCGTCGCAATGTTTTGCGGCGGCGTTTTCTTATCGTCGGCCTCACTGCCGACAAAAAAGTTTCAGCTATCGGTCTTAATACGCCGACCGAAAGCCCTAACAGTAAATGTGAAATCAGGGAAAACTATACATGCTAAAAGAGACTTTTTCACTTCCTAGCCAAACCTCTACCTATACTAGCGTATCTCATGCGCCGACAACTTTAGACAGCGCGATTGACCGAGCCAGATCGCCGCTTCTTGACCTGCAAAATGAAGATGGTTATTGGGTGTTCGAACTGGAAGCGGATTGCACTATTCCTGCCGAGTACATCCTGATGATGCACTATATGGATGAAATCGACTTGCCACTCCAGGCCAAGATCGCCAATTTTCTTCGCTCACAACAAAGCATAGATGGCAGTTATCCCTTGTATACAGGCGGTTTGGGCGACATCAGTTGCACTATCAAGTCCTATTACGCGATGAAAATGGCTGGCGATTCTATCGATGCGGCGCATATGTTCAAGGCTCGGGAGTGGATACTGAATCAAGGCGGCGCTGCCAAGGCTAATGTCCTGACGCGCACCACGCTAGCGATGTTCGAGCAGATTCCCTGGCGCGGAGTGCCCTTCATACCCGTGGAAATCATGTTGCTACCCGAGTGGTTCCCATTTCATCTGGATAAAGTATCCTACTGGTCGCGCACCGTGATGGTTCCGCTATTCATACTCTGCACTTATAAAGTCAAGGCGCGTAACCCGCATAAAATCGGTATTGCCGAACTGTTCGTTACGCCGCCGGATAAAGAGAAACATTATTTTTCCCACGTCAAAACCCCGCTAGGCAAGGCCATACTGGTGCTTGATCGCATGGGACGATTGATGGAGCCGTTGATTCCGGGTTTCATCCGCCGGAAGGCTACCGCAAAAGCGCGCGACTGGTTCATGGACAGATTGAATGGGTACGATGGTCTGGGGGCGATTTTTACGGCCATGGTCAACGCCTATGAGGCTATGGATTACTTAGGACTCCCTGCCGATAATGAACAGCGACGGATCGCCAGAGCAGCTATCGAGCGTTTGCTGGTCGTCAAAGACGATATGGCCTACTGCCAGCCCTGCGTCTCTCCTATCTGGGATACCGCGTTGGTTGCTCTGACCCTGCAAGAGGTTGGCCGCCAGCAAGACGATTCACACACCCGGCAAGCCCTGAAATCGGCTTTGCATTGGCTGGCCGACAAGCAGTTGAAGGACGAACCGGGCGACTGGCGGATTCAGCGTCCTGACTTGCCGGGCGGCGGCTGGGCTTTCCAGTTTGGCAACAGCTATTACCCCGATGTTGATGATACAGCGGTAGCGGCTTATGCGCTGGTTCAATCCAACGACAGGCAGTTTGCCGGGAATATCGAGCGTGCAGGCATCTGGATTGCGGGCATGCAATCCAGCAATGGCGGCTATGGCGCTTTTGACGCCGACAACAGCCATTATTATCTTAATCATATTCCGTTCGCCGACCACGGCGCCCTGATCGACCCGCCAACCGCAGATGTCAGCGGTCGATGCATCATGTTGTTGGGTAAGCTGGTCAAACAACAACCGGAATACCAAGCAGTCATCGACAACTGCGTCGATTACTTGCGCAAGGAGCAGGAAACGGATGGCTGCTGGTTCGGGCGTTGGGGCACCAATTACATTTATGGCACCTGGTCTGTGCTGACCGGTTTTGAAACCGCCGGGGTTCCCCAGCACGATCCTTGTATTCGTAAAGCCGTAACTTGGCTTAAATCCAAGCAACGCACAGACGGTGGCTGGGGCGAGGACAATTACAGCTATTATGACACCAGGATTCGTGGACAATTCTATACCAGCACCGCATTCCATACCGCGCTTGCCTTGCTGGCATTGCTGTCGGCTGGTGAAGCAGACTGCCCTGAAGTCGAAACCGGGGTGAAATATCTGTTGAAAAACCAGCAGGCCGATGGATTCTGGCGCGACGAAAGCTTCAATGCTCCCGGCTTTCCCAAGGTTTTTTACCTGAAATACCACGGTTACGATAAATTTTTCCCGCTCTGGGCGTTAGGCCGCTACCGCAATGAGTGTCTCTCTGGGCGCCTTAATCTGGTTCTGAAAAACAGCTTGTCGAAGAATTAAATCAGCGCTCCCCTAGGCAGTATCTAGCTCGGGCGATGTTTTTATGTTCGATACCGTACAGACTCGGTTCAGTCTTGCCTATAGACGAGGGTGCCCCGAATTTTGTGTAAACAGATTTTTTCAATTATCGGATAGACATCCGATCCTCGAACATAGGATTTGTGATTAGACTAAAAGACATATTGCTTGGACGCAGCTCCAGCCTGTTCTTTGACTAGTTTTGGCACCAGAAAGCCGGGCAGGGCGGTTTGAACTTGCCGGATAAGCTCCAAGGCGTCCTGTTCAGAAACTTCAAAGTGCCCCGTCCCTGTCGCTTTATCCAGCAAATGCAGGTAATAAGGGATGATGCCGTGGCTAAACAACTGTTCGCTCAGCTCACCCAGCACTTTGGCATTATCGTTTACCCCCTTTAACAGCACTGCTTGATTAAACAAAGTGATGCCACTGCTTTTTAGCAAGTTGCAGGCGGTAATGACTCGCTCACTGATTTCATTGGCATGATTGCAGTGGATGACGATGACGATTTGTTTGGAGCTTAGTTTTAGCGTGTTAATCAATTCATCGGTTATTCGGGCGGGCAGGACGATAGGCAGTCGGGTATGTATCCGTATGCGTTGCAAGTGCTCGATATTGGCCAGTTGCTGAATAAGCCGGGTTAATCGTGCGTCGCTGAGCAGCAGCGGGTCGCCGCCGCTTAAAATCACTTCCGAGATAGTTGCGTCGTTTTGTATGGCTTGTATGGCTGCCTCTTCCTTTTGTTTGCTAAGCTGCAAATCAGCATATGGAAAATTGCGCCGGAAACAGTACCGGCAGTTGATCGCGCAGCTGCCTATGTTGATCAGCAAAACCCGGCCGTGATATTTGTGTAAAACACCTGTCTGGGTGGCTGATGCAAGGTCGCCGACCGGGTCATGGGTAAAGCCCGGATAGGCGTTTAATTCCTCGTTAACCGGCAATATCTGGCGTAATAAAGGATCATGCGGGTTGCCTTTTTCGATGCAGGCGGCAAAGCTTAATGGGACGCGTAACGGGAAGTTTTCAGTGGCCGTGACTGAAACCGGCAAGTCATCCGGCGCTAAGTGCAGGTAATGGCAGAGGTCTTCGATGTTGTTAAACGCTTCGGCAAGTTGCTGTTGCCAGTTTTTGGCAAAGTGCTGGATTTCGGACTGCGGTTCGGACATGAAATGGCTTTTTAAATTTTCTATCGGTTGTTGGCTCTATTATAATGGATCAGTTTTACATTGTTTGTCATCTTTGAGGATAAAATGGCCATTTATAGCACCAACGAGTTTAAAGCCGGGTTAAAAGTTATGTTGGATAACGATCCCTGTGCAATTATTGAAAATGAGTTTGTAAAACCGGGTAAAGGTCAGGCTTTTAACCGGGTAAAAATCAGGAATTTAAAAACCGGCCGGGTGATGGAAAGAACCTTTAAATCAGGCGAATCGCTTGAAGGGGCCGATGTGGTCGATGTCGAGATGCAATACCTTTATAACGATGGACAGTTCAGGCATTTTATGGTGCCGGATACGTTTGAGCAGTATCAGACGGATGAAAAAGTGGTCGGTGAGGCCGGTAAATGGCTTAAAGATCAGGACTCCTGCACGGTAACTTTATGGAATGATGCGCCTCTTGCGATCTCCCCGCCCAATTTTGTCGATTTGGCTATTACTGAAACCGATCCCGGCGTACGCGGCGATACCTCGGGCGGCGGCGGCAAACCCGCAACATTGGAGACTGGCGCGGTAGTCCGGGTGCCCTTGTTTGTGCAGATTGGCGAAGTGATCAGGGTCGATACCCGCACTGGCGAATACGTTTCCCGCGTAAAAGAATAGTGTCGCAAGACTGGCGACCGACCTGCGCCTTAGAGCTGTTGCGCTTAAGGGCGCAGATGCTGGCTGAGACCCGCCGGTTTTTTGCCGACCGGTCTGTGCTGGAAGTGGAAACGCCGCTGCTTGGTCACAGCATCGGAACCGATCCGCAGCTGGAATTTTTTACGACCGAGTATTTATTGCCAGGGATGGCGTGTATGCCGGAAGCCTGTCGGGAACAGGATCGGCGGTCGCCGACGCGGCAAACCCTGTTTTTGCAGACATCGCCCGAATTTGCGATGAAACGGTTGCTTGCAGCCGGTAGCGGCTCTATCTATCAGATTGGCAAGGCTTTTAGGAACGGCGAGTCGGGGCGTTTTCATAACCCTGAATTTACCATACTGGAATGGTATCGGGTCGGCTTTACCTTGCCTCAGTTAATGGATGAAATCGCTGAGCTGATCGGCGGGTTGTTTAGCGGTCAGTCGTTACAGGAAACGCAGCGGGTCAGTTATCAGGACGTGTTTGTGTCATTTACCGGCCTAGACCCGTTGGTGTTCTCATATCAGGATTACAGCGCTTATGCCAAGGAATCCGGGCTATCCGAGGCCGTGGCTATTTGCGGACACGATCATCCGCTGTGGCTGGATTTTTTATTCAGCCATAAAGTCCAGCCGCAGTTGGGAAAAAATGTCTTGTGTATGGTTTACGGTTATCCCGCTTGCCAGTCGTCATTGGCCAGAATCAACGAACACAATGCATTAACCACCGACCGGGTTGAAATTTTTATCAACGGCATTGAACTGGGCAACGGCTATTATGAGCTGGCCGACGCTAAAGAGCAGGGCAATCGTTTTGATAAGGAATTGGCTATCAGGCAGCAACAAAAGCTGCCGGTTTCCGTTAAAGACCAGCGTCTTATTGCGGCGCTGCAATCGGGCTTGCCGGACTGTTCAGGCGTGGCTATAGGCCTGGATCGTTTGTTGATGTTATTGTCGGGCAGTGCCTCCATCGACGACGTGCTTAGTTTTGCTATTCGCAGGGCTTAATCTTATTTAAATATTTACTGTGATATAATCCGGCAGTTTTTCGACATTGGCAATGCTGTTATATTTTTAGACTCTACATGAACTTAAATACTTTTTCCCGCTTGCTATTGCTGTTTCTGCTTGTTTCTCAGGCGGTTAAAGGCGATGAAGAGTTTATTGTAGAGGACATTCAAGTCAAAGGCCTACAGCGTATTGCTGTGGGTACCGTTTATAACTATCTCCCGGTCAATGTGGGCGAAAAGTTTTCGTTGGATAATGTCGGCCCGGCGATCAAGGCGCTATTCAAGACCGGTTTTTTCAAGGACATTACCCTGGAAAGGGAAGGCTCGACGCTGATAGTTAACGTGGTAGAGCGGCCTTCCATTGCAAAAATCATTTTTGAAGGTAATAAAGACTTAAGTAAGGATGACTTGACTAAAGCCTTGAAGAAAATCGGCTTGGCTGAAGGCAAGGTATTCGACCAGCAGGTGCTGGATAAAGTCGAGCAGGAATTAAGCCGTCAATATTTCAGTCATGGCAAATACGGCTTAAAGATTACCACGGACGTGTCCAACCTCACCCGTAACCGGGTGGGTATCCATATCAAGATTTCCGAGGGCCGGGTCGCCAAGATCAAGCAGATCAATATTGTCGGCAATAACGTTTTCGATGAGAAAACGCTGTTGAAAACTCTTGAATTGAACACCTCCAATCTGTTGTCGTTCTACACCAAGGACGACCAGTATTCCAAACAAAAGTTGCAGGCGGATTTGGAGACTTTGCGTTCCTATTACCTGGATCGCGGCTATATCAACTTTAACATCGAGTCCACGCAGGTAGCCATTACCCCGGATAAAAAAGACATTTATGTCACCATCAATGTCAAAGAGGGCGATGTTTATACGTTGGAAAAAGTCAAATTAGCGGGCAATCTGGTGGTTGATCCTCCAGAGCTGATTAAGCTGGTCAAGGTTGGCCCCGGCGAGACTTTCTCCAGAAAAAGCGCGACTGAAACCTCTAAGGCAATTTCAGACCGTTTAGGCGATGACGGCTACGCTTTTGCCAACGTCAACATGGTGCCGGAAATCAACGAAGCCAAGAAAACCGTGGATATGACTTTCTTTGTCGATCCAGGCAAGCGTGTTTATGTCCGGCGTATCAATATGAAAGGCAATGCCAAAACCCGCGATGAAGTGCTGCGCCGTGAAATGCGGCAAATGGAGTCCAGCTGGGCTTCAAGCTCGAAGATTGAACGCTCGAAAGTCCGTCTTGAACGCTTGGGCTATTTCGAGGAAGTGAATGTTGAAACGCCCCCGGTTGCAGGCTCCGCCGACCAGATTGACGTAAATTATACGGTCGTGGAAAAACCCTCCGGTAATTTGTCGGCAGGCGTAGGGTTTTCTCAGGTTCAAGGGATAGTGTTGAATGCCAATATTGCCCAAGATAACGTGTTCGGGTCGGGCAAGCGGGTGAATGTCGCCTTTAATAACAGTAGTTATGCGACCAGTTATCAGTTCGGTTTTTATAATCCTTATTTCACCGTGGATGGCGTCAGTCAGGGCTATAATTTGGGCTATACCAAACGAAATGCCGGGCAAATCAATATTGCCAATTATTCAACCAATGTGGCGAATGCCGGGATTAATTTCGGCATACCGTTGAATGAATTCGACAGTTTACGATTTGATGTTGATGTAAAACATACGACGTTGAGCGCTACCAGCTTTTCATCCAATCAAATTTGCGATTTTATCTATGGCAATGAAGGCGGTAAAGATCTTTGTGTTAATAATTCAAATGGTAATGCTACTCCTGGTACAGTTGCTAATACCCGGTCAAGAGTTAAGGCTACCGGTAGCTCGTTTCTGACACTGGCACCGGCAATTGGCTGGACTCACGACACGCTTAACCGGGCGATCTTCCCGAATAAGGGCGGACAACAGCGGTTTTCTGCATTGGCAACTGTTCCCGGCAGCGATCTGCAATATTACAAACTCGGTTATAAACATCAACTTTATTTTCCGTTGGCTAAAGACTTTACCTTCAGATTGCAAGCTGAAGTGGGCTACGGCGGCGGTTATGGCAAGACAACCAGCCTGCCTTTCTTTGAGAATTATTTTGGCGGTGGCACCGGGTCTATACGCGGTTTTAAGAATAATACGGTTGGCCCCAGAGACTCCAACGGCTATGCGTTTGGCGGCTCCAGCAAGATTGTCGGCAATGCCGAAATGTTTTTCCCGGTGCCTTTTATGCCGGAAACAAAATCCGTCAGGTTAGGCACCTTTTTGGATGCCGGATCCATTAGTAATGGCTTTAAATCAAACAACCTTAAATACGCTGTCGGGGTTTCAGGGGAGTGGTTGTCGCCGTTCGGTGCATTATCGGTCAGTGCGGCATTACCGTTAAATGTCAAATCTACTGCAACGGATCCTATTACAAAAGAGGTTACAGGGGATGACAAACAGATGTTCCAATTCAACTTCGGACAGAACTTCTAAGAAGTTGTTTTTGTTGTTGTAGGGGCTACCGGCTGGTAGCCTCTACGGTTATAATCTATAGAAATAGCCGTATTTTTAATTATTCCATTTTAATTTCACCAGAGATTTGTTTAACAATGAAAATGAAAATTGCTTTATTTTTAGGATTGTTGCTTGCTGCTAATGCGAGCTATGCTGATTTAAAGATTGGCTTTGTCAATATACCAGCCGTTCTGGAAAAAGCACCTCAGGCAGAAAAAGCAAAAAAACGCCTGGAACAAGAGTTTTCACCGCGAGATAAGCAATTAGTTGCCCAGCAAAAAGAAATCCAGAGCATGGATGAGAAAATGGCCAAAGATGCGGCGGTAATGGGTGAGTCGGCACGGGCCAACCTGGAAAAAGAAATTTTAAATAAGAAAAGAGATGCAAAAAGAGCCCAGCAGGAGTTTAGCGAAGATTTTAATGTTCGTCGAAATGAAGAATTGGGTAAATTGCAGCGTCGTATTGTTGAAGCTATCCGCGAAATAGCCAAAGCGCAAAATTTTGATTTATTACTGACTGACGGCGTTATTTATGCCAGTGATAAAATCGATGTGACTAGCCAAGTTCAGCAAAAGTTGTCAACCATGCCGGAATAATTTTACACACGGTTTTTTATTTAATCGCATAGTCATCAACTTTTAAGGGAAGCGTCCTCAAATATGTCCATTAAGCTAGATATTTTACAAATACAAGAATTCTTGCCGCATCGTTACCCTTTTTTACTGGTAGATAAGGTTATTGAGTGCGAACCTGGGGTTAGACTGCTGGGAGTGAAAAACGTCACTTATAACGAGCCGTTTTTTCAAGGACATTTCCCACAAAAACCCATTATGCCGGGCGTACTGATTTTGGAAGCCCTGGCGCAATCCACCGGATTGTTGGCATCGGAAACGGCAGGGGACGAACTGGCCGGGATGATTTATTATCTGGTCGGTATTGATAAGGCCAAGTTCAAGCGGCCTGTTGTGCCTGGAGATCAGTTGATGCTGGAAGCAAGATTTATTAAAAGCAAGCGTAATATCTGGGCATTTGAATGCCGCGCAGAAGTGGATGGTGAGTTCGTCGCGAGTGCCGAAATCCGATGCGCAGCCGTGGTAAATTAATTTGATCGATCCAACAGCGATAATCGATAGCAAGGCGGAGCTGGCCGAAGGTGTGTCGGTCGGCCCTTTTTCTGTGATAGGCGCGGGCGTAAAAATTGGTGCCGGTACGGTGATAGGCTCCCATGTTGTTATTAAGGGGCCTACGGCCATAGGCAAACTTAACCGCATCTATCAATTTACGTCCATCGGAGAAGATCCCCAAGACAAAAAGTATGCGGCGGAGATAACCCGGCTGGAAATCGGCGACAGAAACACGATACGCGAATATACCTCCATGCACCGGGGCACGAAGCAGGATCGTAGCCTTACCAAGATAGGCAATGACAACCTGTTTATGGCTTACACCCATGTCGCGCATGACTGCATCATCGGTAATCACGTTATTATGGCTAATGGAGCTTCATTGGCCGGGCATGTGCATTTGCATAGTCATGCTATCTTGGGCGGATTCACTTTGGTGCATCAGTTTACCCAAATAGGCCAATACAGCTTCGCCGCGATGGGCAGCGCGATAACCCAGGACATTCCTCCGTTTGTAATGGTCGGCGGCAAACCAACCAGGCCGCACGGCATCAATTCAGTCGGCATGGAACGCAACGGCATATCGCCTGAAGACATCCGGTTAATCAGAAAAGCCTACAAGATCATTTACAAGACCAACTTGCGCCTGGAAGATGCGATAGACCAAATGGAAGATTTGGCCGGCGAAAGCAAGGAATTGTCGGATATGGTTAGCTTTTTGCGCAATGTAAACCGGGGCATTTTGCGTTAAGTACGGTTTAGATTGTTTCAGGAGTGTAAGCTGCTATGGATGGTGTATTTTCAACAAAAACTCTAGTTGCCGGAGTTGACGAAGCAGGTCGCGGTCCGCTTGCGGGCCCGGTGTTCGCCGCCGCCGTTATCCTCGATCCCTTGCGACCGATAGCCGGATTAGCCGATTCAAAAGTCCTTAGCGAAAGCAAACGGGACAGCCTTTACATCCTCATCAAAGAATCCGCGTTAAGCTGGTCGATAGCCCAAGCCAGTGTTGAAGAAATCGACCGGCTCAATATCCTGCAAGCCACGCTACTAGCCATGCAGCGGGCAGTAAACGGCTTGCACATCCAGCCTGACGAAGCTTTAGTCGATGGCAACCGTCTTCCCGATCTGTCGATGCCTGCCCAAGCCATCGTTAAAGGCGACAGCAAAGTGCAGGCAATCAGCGCGGCCTCAATATTGGCGAAAGTCGAACGGGATAAGCTGATGGTTGAATATCATCAGCAATATTCTGATTTTGCGTTTGATGTGCATAAGGGCTACGGCACCAAACAGCATCTGGCTGAAATCGAGCGGTTCGGTATTTTGGATGTGCATAGAAGAACATTCAATCCGGTGAAAACTATGCTGATGCGGCAGAAAAAATTTTAATCTTGTCCACGAAAGATACGAAAAGCACGAAAAAAGCAGACGAAAGAATCGTATTTCGTGGATGAAAAATTGCCCACCCCAGCTGATACACGCTTTTACATGCTGCAAATGGGCTGTTTACAATCATAAATTCAAAGCCAGCTTTGAACTCCGACATCGGCACTATCTGGAGTCCAAAGCTGGCTTTGGCTGTTTCTAAGATGGCTTTTTCCTACATGGTTGTAGATAAACGGTGTGAGCCGTTACGATTTTTATAGGCTTAACCCGACTCCAGCGGCCCTTCATCCATTAACGCGATTTGCTCACGCAGCTCGATAATCCTGTCCTGCCAATAACGCGGGGTATCGAACCACGGGAACGCCATCGGGAAAGCAGGGTCGTCCCAACGCCGCGCAATCCAGGCAGCATAATGGATCAACCGCAAGGTGCGCAGGGCCTCAATCAAATGCAGCTCACGGCTGTCAAAATCGTAAAAAATCCGATAACCGGTTAGCAGATGATTTAACTGCACGGTCATTTCGGCGCGATCCCCGGACAGCAGCATCCACAAATCCTGTATCGCAGGCCCCATCCGGCTGTCATCGAAATCGACAAAATGCGGGCCGTCATCCGTCCATAAAATATTGCCGGGGTAACAGTCGCCGTGCAAGCGCAGGGTTTTCACTTGACCGGCGCGTTCAAAGCAGCGCCTTACGCCATCCAGCGCATGCTCGGTTACGCTGCGGTAAGCCTCGATCAGATCGGCGGGGATGAAGTTATTTGCCAGCAGATACGCTCTCGGCTCATCGCCAAAACCGGCTATATTAAGCGTCGGGCGTTCTTTAAAAGGCTTTAGTGCGCCGACGGCATGAATGCGACCGATAAACCGCCCCATCCATTCCTGCTTTTCGCGCCCTTCAAGTTCCGGTACGCGGCCGCCTTGCCTTGGGAACACCGAAAAGCGGAAACCGTCGGCGTGGATTAAGGTTTGATTATCGGCAAACGGCAATGCCGGTACCACAGGGATTTCAGAGTCATACAACTCCTGAACGAACGCGTGTTCTTCAAGAATGGCGGCAGTCGTCCAGCGTTCAGGCCTGTAGAACTTGGTTACGATAAACGATCCGTCCGCCATGCCGACCTGATAGACGCGGTTTTCATAGCTATTGAGCGCCAGCAGCCGACCATCGCTATGTAGGCCGATACCGTCGAGCGCGTTCAAGATAATGTCGGGGGTTAATGCTGAAAAGGGGGTGAGATTCGTATTCATGGTTACCATTGTAACGCTGAATTCAGGCTTGGACTTAACTAATCATTTTTTTGGGGCGTAGATGCATCAAGGCGGATGCACTGGTACGTCCGTCTTGTACATAATGAAAAATTACATTTTTTCAACAATCCGGTAGAATTAAAAATATTATTCAAATACGCTTAGCAGCCAAAATCGGGAATACTTAAAAATGAACGAGTATCAAGTAAAAGCCCATTGGGATGAAGATGCAAAAGTTTGGTGGAGCGAAAGTGATGACGTTCCGGGGCTTTGTATTGAAGCGCTAACCTTTGAGGAGTTGGAAAAACGTTTAGCTGAGCTTATTCCTGAGCTGCTGATTTTAAACGATATAATTAAAGAGTCAGACAACAAATCTATTCGGTTTTGTGTTTTTGCCGGAAAATACAGTACGGTAACTATGCGGACTGCGTAAATGGCAGCACTCTATCAAGCATTAAGAGAAATACTACTAAAATCAGGATGCACTATTGCCCGGCAAGGCAAGGCAAGGCAAGGGTAGTCATGAAATATGGTTTAGTCCTGCCACAAATAAATCGTTCACCGTTCCTGTTACCTTAGCATCCAGGCATATGGCAAATGTCATTTTGAAACAAGCCGGATTGGAAAAGAGTTTTTAACTGTACTCAAACCCTCGGTATTTCATATAGGACTCAACTTTTTTGGTTGAGTCCTATGACGTTTTTCACTGGCTAAAATGTACGACTTCCCCTTCCTGTATGGCATTGCCGCCGCTTGCAGGGTCGGCTTTCTCATAAGCACTGCCGCCCAGCTGCTCATTAATCTGCCTAGCCACATCGACGCCCAAACTTTTAGACACTTCCGACACCACCTTGCCGCGACTGGGTACGACGCGGCTTCCGCCGGTAACAACCCGTACATCCTGGCCTTCGCCGGTAGCGCTAAAGGCGGCTTTGACTTCGTAAGTACGGGTGTTGATCAGACTGAACTCCGCGACCAGCATCAGGCTGAAAGTGTTGGATAGCGTGTCGGTGCCGATAATAGGATTTACCTCGTTACGGAAATCAAGCTCGCTGACCGTGCCGAATAACACATAATCCGCCCCCGGATAAGCGCCTTTTTTGATGCGACTGATAATATCGTAGATTTTTTCGCTGCCTTTGGCGGTATAAGGCTTGGCTTGCGACAGCTTAAAGCCGCCGGTTTTAAGGATTTCCCCCTTAATGTCGCCGACAAATTTACGCAGTTCGCCATACTCGATATAGCTGTAACTGCTTTCGACCTCGGTATAATCAGTCTCTGATTTTCCGCTATACGACGAACGGCTTGATGCCGAAGAGCTTTCGAAACTGTCCCGTTCGCGCGAGCTTTCGCTGCCCTGCGCAGAAGACTTGTTGTGATAGTCAACCAGATGAAAATAACCACTGACCCGCTCGGCATAAGCCAGATCGGTGACGGCGATTTTGGCTGCCAAGGCGTTGCCTGACATTAGTAGCGACGACAGGAATAACAAACGTAATGGTTTCATTGTCGATCCTACTAAAACATGGATTTATTGGAGGTCTTGCGGATCTCTTTTTCATCCGCCCATTCCATGGTGCCGGATTCATTGTCGACCAGCTGCAAGCTGAATTTGTAATACACGTCTTTGACATCACCGGCGCGTTTAACGATGGAAGTGATGGTGCCTTCGATACGGAAATCAGCGCCTTCCATGTTGCCCATTTTTTTAGACTTGCTTTTCTTGTACAAGCCCGTCTGGTTTTGCCGGGTCAACTCATCGACCTGGGTTTGCATCGCGCTAGTGTCCACCGCAAAGCGCACCATGCCGCTTTTTACGATTTTGGTGCGTATCGAATCGGTGATCGATTTGGTATCGATGTATTCGCTGGTTTTATTTTTGACTTCCGCAACAGTCACCAGAGGACGCTTTTTTTCAAACAGGGCAGGGGATTGCAATAGCGAGCTGGCCATCGATTCGGCTATGCTTTGCAGGTCGGTGGAACCGAACTCGTTGGTTAAGGTTTCAACCGCTTTGCTGTCGCCGTATTCGACATTGCCGGAGCTAATCGTTGGCGATTGGGTTGCGCAGCCGCTTAACAACAGCGCTATTACCGTGGCTTTGAGGGCATTATTTGATTTATACATGGATTATCTCTCTCTTTAAGTAAGTTAATGGGCGGCTACAATCAGTTGGAGTGCAAGCTTCGCTTGTGCTTGCAGGCGAAGCCTGCACTCCACACGTAGCTTCCATGTCATAGTTTTTTGGGGAATCGTCTAAGGCAGCTCACCGGTATTATCCGGGCTTTGCACAACCAGCCTGAAATCCGTCACCTGGGGCGAAGGCGCAACCGCCGTCAGCGTTTGCTTCTGGTAAGCGTAAATCAGCACCGGCTTCCAGGCTTCTTCACCGCCGACCGTAAACCCTGCGGCATCCAGCCATTTAAAGCGGTAGTAAAGCTGTTGATTATCTGAGTCCGTGTTGTTGATCTCTGCTTGCACAGTCAACAGATGGTTGCGTTTTACAGCGCGCAGGTCAGTCACTTGCAGATACGACATTTCACTCAGCTGCTCGACCTTGGCATGGATGCTGCCGGGTCGAGGTGGCGGCTTATGTGTGGCGCAGGCGCTGAGCAGCAATAAAGTAACAACTAACGGTATAATTTTAAATAGATGCATGGTTTATCCTTGTGCTTGTTGGACAGGTTTTTTAGCTTTTTTCTTTTTGGGTTTTGCAGGTGATTTTTTTATTGCCGAACCGTCGATATTTTTAGCAGGTTCAATAGCAGAGGGCGCAGTATAAACCGGCATTTGCGGCCCAAAAGCGGGTTGCGACCAATAGACCTGATTGCCCAGCAAGCGGGTCACCACAATGGCATGCGAACCTTGAATATCGATAGATTGCTTGCTGCTACCGATGGCAATGTCATGCTTGCCGGAAGGCAGGGTCATGCGGGCAATGCTGATGGTTGCAGGCAAGGTGCGCCAAGTGCGTTCATCCGCAGATTCGGTAATCACATTGGCGATATTCAACGCAATTCCGGCAATCGCCGCACCGCCGCCTTGATCCATCAACGCCTTTTGCGACATGGCTTTTGCCGCAGCACGGAGTACGCCCCGGACGATAATCCCCGGCATATCATCCCGCAATGCCCGTTTGGACATCGTATCCAGGCTGGTCACGCCAGCTAAGGGTAGAGTGTCCTTGCCGTCAATGCCGACTGTGCTGGGCTGCAATGTGTGGCTGGGATCAGAATGCAGTACCGGGAACGAAATAGGAATAACCCCTAAATTGCTGACGATGACAGGCACAGGAATGGTGACTGAACTGAGCGCAGGCGCCGCGCCGGATTCGACCACAAACAACACATCGGTTTCGTTAGGTTTGCGAAGGCTGGGGCGCGATTCCAACGTAGCCAAACCGTCCTCGAGGATTTTAATATTGGGTTGCAACTCAATCGCCTGCCGGTAACCAGGGGAGGCGAGCCCCTGCTCATTCAAGGCTTCGTAGACAAAACCGGCCAGATAATGACTGAAAGCGCTCTGGTAGCCGTTCTTCAGCGTAGTGACTTCGGCCGAGTTAAGCGTTTCAACCGGATAACCGTTCAGATCCTTAAAAGTAGTGGTGATGCCTTTTTCCTTACTTTCCTTTTCCAGCGCCTCGGTATCTTTCGCGTTGATTTCCGCGATAATCGCTTCCCGCTCGTGGGTTTTTTTGATCTCGGTTCTGGCCGCATTCCAGTCGCCAGCCGACAAGTGATCCAGCGCCAGCCGGGTAGACAGCATTACTTTTTCATAATCATGACCATCGTAGCGGCGGGTCTTGTCGTTTAACAGCACCGCGCCGACATTTTCCAGAATGGCGCCAGCCCTGACTTTAGCTTCATTCTCCCATTCATTGACCTTTTGGTCGGCCAATAGCCACGCACCGGCGCTGTCCTTGTATTGGCTTTTCAAGCGTAACAATTCGCCTTTTTCCAGATAGTAAAGCAGATCGAAATCGCCCCCGGTATTATTGGCTTCATGTTGAGTTAAAGCTTGGTCGATTTGGCCTTGCCCGACCAGATCAACGGTTTGTTTGAGTTCATTATCGTAACTGCGCATCACAGAGCAGCCGGACAGGGTTATGGTTAATAAAATGGGCAGCGCAAGGCTGGTCGGGCGGGTAAAGAGGGGCATGATGTTTCCTTGTTCTATTATTTTTATTATTGGTTATCCGGCAGCCTGGAGTTTATCCGTAATCAAACCGCCGGTGTGGGGAAAAGTATAAATGTTTTTTGGGGTTAATGGCTTGTTATTTTTGAGGGATTGTAGGCCAAGTAAATTGGCAGGAAGGAGTTAGGGAAGCGCTGAACAACCCCATCCGATCCCCGAAACGTTTTAGTTTAGGCGTAGCGGAAACGTTCCATCGTTAAGTATTGTGAATAACGAAAATGGTGAGCGGTGTTGTTTCGGGTATTCGTTTTGTAGGCTATTGGGCAATGTTGCCCAACAGACTGGATGCTAAGATTAATGATTGCATTTCCGCACTAAAACTAGGTACTATTACTTACAGTCAGCTTAAGATTAAGACTACAGAACAATAGTATTTCCGCTGAAAACAATGGAAATGATAAGCCAACACACCTTGTGGAGGTGCAGCCTTCAATAAACAACAATAATAACACTGAAGATTTTCATCTAATTTTTGTCAAGATCATTAGGTCTACCAACTTTTAACGTAGGAAATTATTTATGAAACGTATTTTTAAACAAACTGCTTTTTCCACTGTTGTCGCAATGGCGGCTTTGGCTGCTGCGCCGAACAGTGCATCCGCTGGATCTGATCCATTTGTTGGAGAAATTAACTATGTTGGTTTTAATTATGCCCCAGTGGGCTGGCTGCCATGTGACGGACAGCTTCTTCCTATTTCTCAGTACCAAACACTTTTCGCGTTGCTTGGCACCAGCTTTGGCGGAGATGGGAGAGTGAACTTTGCATTGCCTGACATGAGAGGAAAGGTTCCGCTACACCAAGGCCAATCTCCAGGTTTTAGCAACTATTTGTTTGGGACTTCCGGCGGCAATCAACAAGTTACGTTATCTGCTCTAACGCTGCCTATACATACCCACGGGGCAACTTCGACTTCGACCTCTACTGTTGCTCCTGGTGCATCGGCAACTTCAACGTTGAAGGCGGTTGATGCAATCGCTAATGCGCAAAGTCCTAGTGGCAACTCATTGGCAAAAACCTCAGACAACGCGAGAAACCCGCAGGCGGTAAATGCGGCTTACAGCACCACTGCGCCAACAGTAGCAATGAATGCTGGCTCGGTTGTAACAACGCTGAACGGATTGGCTGTTACAACTGTGACAAACACTGCCATTGCTCCAGCCGGAAGTACACAGCCATTTAGCATTATGCAGCCTTACACTGTCCTTAACTGCATTATTGCGAATCAAGGAATATGGCCGTCAAGACCGTAAAAAAGAGACATCTTTACGGCTTAAACGAAGGGAGCCGACGTTCTTTCAAGGTGTAGCCTTGAAAGAAATAGGGGGCGGTTTCAGGTTGTAAGGGGGGCTACAAGCGAGTGAGTTCCCTCTTGCGACTTTTTTGACCCCAACAAGTTTGAAGTTTCAAATCCGTGACTATAAACAATGAAAAAATTTATCCTGCTATTTTTAATTGCCGCCTGTCCTATCTTGGGAAACGCTAAAGCAAGCCCAAACGATTCTCCATTGATGAAGAAAGCCCAAGTCGCGCTATCGGCAACCGATTACAAAAAAGCGTTTGCCCTTTATAGTCGTGCAGCAAAAGAACAAAAATCCCCCTTAGCTCACTTTACACTGGGTCTCTTTTACAAACTTGGCTGGGGAAGGCCGGTTGACGAGAAGGCTGCCTGCGAATGGTTTGAAAAATCGGCGGAAGGGGGTATTCCCGCAGGACAACATTTCACCGGGCTTTGTCTTGAACAAGGCGTACATCGTTCGGTTGATCCTGCCGCTGCTGCCGTTTGGTTTCAAAAAGCGGCGGAAGCGGGACACGAGCAGTCCTATTGTAACCTCGGGAATTTATATATGATCGGAAACGGCGTACCTAAAGATCCGAAAAAAGCACTTGAGCTTTGTTACCAATCTGCTCAAAAGGGAGCGCTTCCAGCGCAAGTCTGGATGGGAAAGCTCTACCTTGAAGGCGACGAGTCGATCCGGGATGTAAAGCAGGCGTACTTCTGGTTTGAGGCTGCCGCGCAAAAAAAAGACCCGGAAGCGCTTTATTATTTGGGCGTAATAATCAGCAAAGGTATGTTCGAGGGGCATACCCCTCTGGAAGCGAGAAAGATGTTCGAACAGGCTGCCGCGCTTTGGTACGTACCGGCCTATTTTCCGACAGGAAAGCTTTATTTCAACGCGGAGCCGAACCCGGAAACAAAAGCGTTGCCGCCAGAAGACCTTGCGTTGGCGTACCTTTGGCTTTCAGTAACGATGAAGCAGTCAAAAAACCCGGCAGAGTTGGATGAAGCCCGAAAAATGCTGGAGCAAATTCTTGCTGTTATGCCGAAAACCTGGTTGCCGGAACTCGACCATAAAGTAGCGCAACATCTGACGAGCTATAAAAGCTGAGTCCGGCGATGCAAACTTATACGCGCCAATTTAACATCTATACTACGTTGATTCGTGCAGTAAGCCGTCATGTCGGCAGGGATTGCCGACATCCAGAACACATGGATGTGCTTGTTAATTATGCCCTCTGATTTCGGTAATCCCTACCGAAATAGCGATGTTTTTCATTAAGTTGGCGCGTATGGTATGCAAACTCCGCTCAGCATAGGAGGGCATTAAAATGCAGGTTTTTTTCTTGAATTGATTGTTGTTCTGAAAAGTAATACCATTGAGGTATTACCAATAAATCCGAGGGCAACCATGCGTGTAACCAGCAAAGGTCAAGTGACCATTCCGCAAAATGTACGGGAAAACATGGGCATTCTCCCCGCTGAAACCGAGATTGAATTTATGCAGGACGAAAGCGGTCGTTGGTACATCGTCAAGGCCCAAACCGCTAAAAAGCGGGACAGCCGATTCCGCACTGCGCATCAGGCGGGCAAATTGACTATGAACACGGATGACATCATGGCATTGACACGGGGCGAATCGTGGCGGTCATCCTAGTAGACAGTTGCATTATCACTGATTTGGCCGATCCAAAAAGTGATTGGTTTGAATGGAGCGCGGGAACCTTGGAACGGCTGGATTCAAGTCATACTCTGATCATTAACCCGATTATTTACACAGAGTGCTCGGTCGGTTATGAGCGTATAGAAGAAGTGGAAGCCTTATTCGAACATCTGGGCTTTACAATGAAACTCATCCCTAAAGAAGCGTTATTCTTGGCGGGAAAAGCGTTTTTGCAGTACCGGAAGAGTCAAGGACAAAAAGGCAATGTGTTGCCGGATTTTTTTATCGGCGCTCATGCGGCAGTGTCAGGGTATCAACTCATCACCCGAGATCGGGGTCGGTTCAGTACCTATTTTCCGAGCGTTGAATTGATTATGCCTAACTAACTCAAGCAGTGGATTGAATTGAGGCGCATAAGTGAAATTCTGGTCATCTAGCCGGACGGGTTTGCAAACCAATGCCGTTAAGTTAGTTCACATGAGAAATAGTGATCGCTGGAGTGCAAGCTCTGCTTGCGTTAGCAGGCGGAGCCTGCACTCCAAATGCCGAAGGCTAATGGCCTTGGGTTGCAACTCCGTCCAGCGCAGGAGGACGTTGCGCTTGTTCCTAAGCTCCAGCTTGGGGATGCAGTCTTGGAAGCTCTCGGCAACTGCTCCCTGCGTTGCTCTACCTCCTGCATCCATGCAGTCGCAGCTTCCCGACTCGCCAAGCTGGAGCTTCGCTAACTGGGTTACCAAGCTGGAGCTTGGGAACCAGCACACACCAGTTCTTGCTGTCGCTCGAACCGGCTTATTCCGGCTACATGGCTTAGCTTGATGCGTATGGGTTGCAAACCCCGTCCAGCGAGTAGTAAGAAAAATGATGGCGTGAACGAT
Source organism: Candidatus Methylobacter oryzae (assembly GCA_945861405.1). Classification (GTDB taxonomy): domain Bacteria; phylum Pseudomonadota; class Gammaproteobacteria; order Methylococcales; family Methylomonadaceae; genus Methylobacter_A; species Methylobacter_A oryzae_A. The sequence goes on from CAMAUL010000055.1 coordinate 22,208, forward strand.
TAGTGAACGGTAGCGTCGTATATTAAACTCGGGTTTTGCAACTGCCAGTGATTTTAGGAGTCCAAAGCTTGCTTTGGTCGCTCAAAGCCAATTTTCTTACAACTTGCAACATCCAAAATACGTAATTATACTTATTAAACCCCCGCCATCATTCGCCCGCTATCATTAATGCAGAGAGCACCCAGATGAACTTTATCAAATCGCTGTTCAAAGAAAAATCAGACAAAGTAAATTCAAGCCTGCCGACCTCTGCAAATAACCATGTCCCGGAGTATAAGCCCCGCCGAACCATGATCGCATTGGAGCAGCGCATCATGTTCGACGGCGCGGCGGTGGAAACCGCCGTCGATGCGGTAGTCGAGGCCCCCCCCCGGTGCAGGACGCCGCCGCCATTGATGCCGCCAAGTTGGCTGATGCTATGCCGCTTGCCACCGCCGTAGTCGATCCGATACCGCAACGCACTGAGGTCGTCTTTATCGAAAGCAACGTGACCGATTACCAAGCGTTGATCGATGGCGTTAATTCCGGCGCAGAAGCGCATGTGCTGGATGCTTCCGGGGACGGCCTAGCGCAGATTGCGCAAATTCTGTCTGGGCGTAGCGGCATTGATGCTATCCATATCCTCTCCCATGGTTCCGAAGCTTCAGTAAGTCTGGGTTCATTGACCTTGACCGCGCAAAACTTGTCAGAACACAGTGCCGACTTAGCAACGATTGGCGGCGCATTAACCCAGAACGCCGATATTCTTCTATATGGCTGCGACGTGGCTAAAGGCTCCGCCGGCGCGGCGTTCGTGTCGGCGCTGGCGCAGACCACGCAGGCTGACATCGCCGCATCCACCGATGTTACAGGTTCTCAAACACTGGGTGGAAACTGGGTGCTGGAATTAGCAATAGGTGATATTGCCGTTCAAAACGGTTTGTCCGCCGAAAATATTGCTTTATATTCGGGGCTACTGGCTACTTCATTCACTTCGGCATCAGATCCCTTAGCCGCTGTAGGGACAACGGAGACTGCCGATGTTGGAAAGCCCAATGTCATAGACATTGATTATGATGCCGATGGAGATCGGGATTATATTGCCTATGATTCGACCGCTTTAAAATACTCTTTTTATCAAAATAACGGCAGTGGGACTTTCGCCAAGGTAGC
>CAMAUL010000056.1 GCA_945861405.1 Candidatus Methylobacter oryzae
ATTCGGCAATTGCTCCTGCATTGCTCTACCTCCTGCATCCATGCCGGTATGACGACTCTTGGACAGGGTTGTGTATAACGACGAGAGCTCCAGCTTGGGAGCTTGGGAACTAGCGAAATCAGAATTTCACATCAGTTTGAATCGCACCCGTTTGATGGGTTTCGCTCGCGCTCCCCCCGTCCTACGATGTATAATACGCGGTTATTTTTCACTGAGTTATAAGGTGTGGTCTATGAAAATTCTTCAGGAAGCGCTGACGTTTGATGACGTTTTATTAGTGCCTGCGCACTCGACTGTGCTGCCACGCGACGTAGAGATGAAGACCCAGCTGACGCGGGGCATTACGCTGAATATCCCGCTGGTTGCGGCAGCGATGGATACGGTTACCGAAGCCCGGTTGGCGATTGCGATAGCCCAGGAAGGCGGTATCGGCATTATTCATAAGAATATGACGGCCGAGCAGCAGGCGCGTGAAGTGCGCAGCGTTAAAAAATACGAGAGCGGGGTGATTAAGGATCCGATTACGGTTTCGCCGGATGTGAGCATCCGGGACGTTATCAATTTAACCCGTTCCAAAAATATTTCCGGTGTGCCGGTGGTCGACGGTGATGAGTTGGTCGGCATTGTGACCAGCCGTGATTTGCGTTTTGAGACGCGCTTTGACGAGCCGGTTTCAAAAGTCATGACGCCCAAAGAGCGTTTGGTTACGGTCAGCGAAAATGCCGACCGCAAAGAAGCGATTGCGCTGCTACATAAGCATCGCATCGAAAAAGTGCTGGTGGTCAATGACGCATTCCATTTGCGCGGCATGATTACAGTAAAGGACATACAAAAAGCCAAAGATTATCCGTTGGCTTGTAAAGACGAACAGGAGCGGTTGCGGGTCGGAGCGGCCATCGGTACCGGGCATGGTACGGAAGAGAGGGTTGCCGCGCTGGTTGAGGCCGGTGTGGATGTGATTATCGTCGATACCGCGCACGGCCATTCGCAAGGTGTGCTGGACAGGGTGCGTTGGGTCAAGCAGAACTATCCTGATGTGCAGGTGATCGGCGGCAATATTGCTACGGCGGCGGCGGCGCTGGCCTTGGTTGAGGCGGGTGCGGATGGCGTTAAGGTCGGCATCGGTCCCGGTTCTATTTGCACGACCCGTATTATTGCCGGTGTCGGTGTGCCGCAAATTACCGCAGTCAGCAATGTCGCCGATGCGTTAAAAGGAACCGGTGTGCCGTTGATTGCCGATGGCGGCATCCGTTATTCCGGCGATGTTGCCAAAGCGCTGGCTGCCGGTGCGTATGCGGTGATGTTGGGCGGTTTGTTTGCCGGTACCGAAGAAGCGCCGGGCGAGATCGAGTTGTTTCAGGGCCGGTCTTATAAATCTTATCGCGGCATGGGCTCTTTGGGCGCGATGTCGCAACAGCAAGGTTCCAGTGACCGCTATTTCCAGGAAGAAACCGATTCGACTGAAAAATTGGTGCCGGAAGGCATTGAAGGCCGGGTGCCGTATAAAGGCAGTTTGCTGGCCGTTATCCATCAGTTGCTGGGCGGTATTCGTGCCAGCATGGGCTATACAGGCAGCCAAACCATTGCAATCATGCATGAAAAGGCGCAGTTTGTGCGGGTGTCCAGCGCCGGTATGCGGGAAAGCCATGTGCATGATGTGACCATTACCAAAGAAGCGCCTAATTACCGGATGGAATGATTTTCAAAGCGGGAGCCGGAGTTCAAAGCTGGCTTTGAACGGCCAAAGCCAGCTTTGGACTCCCTGCTCTCCACTCATCACTAAACAAGAGTTCTATCGTGAAACAACAATCCACAAACATCCATAGCCACAAAATCCTGATTCTGGATTTCGGCTCGCAATACACCCAACTGATCGCGCGGCGCATTCGTGAAATCGGCGTTTATTGCGAAATATTTTCCTGCGAATGCGACGCTGAACAAGTCAAAAATTTCGCGCCCAACGGCATTATTTTATCCGGCGGGCCGGAAACGGTAACCAGCGGCGATACGCCAAGAGCGCCGCAGATCGTTTTCGAACTGGGTGTGCCGGTGCTGGGCATCTGCTATGGCTTGCAAACCATGACCGAGCAACTGGGCGGCAAGGTTGAAAGTTCCGATCATCGGGAGTTCGGCTATGCGCAAATCAGGGCGCGAGGCCATTCCAAATTATTGGTCGGCATTGAAGATCATTTATCGCCGGAGGGCTTTGGTCTGCTGGATGTCTGGATGAGCCATGGCGACCGTGTAGTTGATTTGCCGACCGGTTTTACGTTGATTGCCAGTTCGGACGGTGCGCCGATAGCCGGTATCGCCGATGAAGACAAGGGTTTTTACGGCTTGCAGTTTCATCCCGAAGTTACTCATACCAAACAAGGTGGGCGGATATTGTCGCGCTTTGTGCTGGAAATTTGCGGCTGCGAAGCGTTGTGGACATCCAACAATATTATCGAGGATAGCATTGAGGTTGTTCGTAAAACGGTCGGCACCGATCATGTGGTCTTGGGACTGTCCGGCGGCGTTGATTCGTCTGTCGTTGCCGCACTGTTGCATAAGGCCATTAAAGACCAGTTGACCTGCGTTTTTGTCGATACCGGCTTGTTGCGCTTACGCGAAGGCGATCAGGTGATGGCGACGTTTGCCGAGCACATGGGCGTCAAGGTGATTCGGGTAAACGCCGAACAGCGCTATCTGGACGCTTTGAGCGGCATCACCGACCCGGAACAAAAACGCAAAATTATCGGCAGCCTGTTTATTGATATCTTCGATGAGGAAGCTGCGAAAATAACCGACGCAAAATGGCTGGCGCAAGGCACGATTTATCCCGACGTGATTGAATCTGCCGGTTCCAAAAGCGGCAAAGCGCATTTGATTAAATCGCATCACAATGTCGGCGGTTTGCCGGAAAATATGCTGTTAAAACTGGTCGAACCGTTGCGTGAACTGTTTAAGGATGAAGTCAGGAAGCTGGGCGTGGAGCTGGGTTTGCCAGCTGATATGGTTTATCGCCACCCGTTTCCCGGCCCCGGTTTGGGCGTCAGAATTTTAGGCGAAGTGAAAAAAGAATTCGCCGATTTGTTACGTCAGGCTGATGCGATTTTTATTGAGGAATTGTATCGCCATGCCCTGTACGACAAGGTCAGCCAGGCGTTTGCGGTATTTCTGCCGGTCAAGTCGGTCGGCGTGATGGGCGATGGTCGACGTTATGATTATGTGATCGCGATACGCGCGGTTGAAACCATCGATTTTATGACCGCCCGCTGGGCGCATCTGCCGTATGAATTTCTGGATTTGATTTCCCGACGTATTATCAATGAAGTCCCCGGCATTTCCCGCGTCGCTTACGACATCAGCGGCAAGCCACCGGCAACAATTGAATGGGAGTAAATCCCACTACGGATGAAGCATGGATGCGCTACGCGATCAGACTGGCGCAACGGGCAGAACAGCAGGGCGAAGTCCCGGTCGGAGCGATCGTGGTCAGGGATAATCGGTGTATCGCGGAAGGTTGGAATATTCCGATAACCAGCCATGACCCGACTGCTCACGCCGAAGTGGTTGCAATGCGAAGCGCAGGTGTGGCCATGGAAAATTACCGGCTGACGGATGCGACTTTGTACGTGACTTTGGAGCCTTGCGTGATGTGCATAGGGGCCATGAGTCACGCAAGGATTAAGCGGCTGGTTTTTGGCGCGTATGACCCCAAACGGGGTGCTGTATGCAACGCGTTGAGCCTGACCGATGCGAGTTTTTTAAATCACAAGATTAGCTGGGACGGCGGCGTACTGGAAACGGAATGCTCGGAATTGCTGAGGGATTTTTTTAAAGCCAGGCGGTGAAAGTGAATAGCAGATGCTGATTAAAATGGAACTCGGCAATTGCTCCTGCATTGCTCTACCTCCTGCATCCATGCAGTCGACGGATGACGCGGATTAGGCTGATAAACACTGATTAAAAAGCGCATAACAATTGGCTATGGGGATTTTTAAAAATCCGCGTAAATCCGTCCAATCTGCGTCGCCTAGAGGCGCCTACTTTTGGCATCCGTGTTCTATTAATCGTAGTTAACATTCGATGAATGGTTGCGGTGTAGTTGCCTCTGGCCATTTAAAGCGCAGCCGGATCAACAGTCACCGCTTCATTTTCAGTATCTTCGCCATCGTCGTCCATCGCATTTTTCTTGATCTGGTTTTCTTCGGTCAGCCAGACCAGTAAGTCGTAATAGCTGCGAATGTTTTCCACAAACTCAACCGGTTCCTGGCCTCGGGCATAGCCATGCTTGGTTTGGTGGTGCCACTTTTCCTCGGTCAGCAATGGTAGTCGCTGTTTGACATCCATCCATTTATCGGGATTGCCGCCTTGGTTTTTTGTTAATGCCCTGGCATCTTCAAGATGTCCCAGGCCGACATTGTAGGAGGCTAGTGCAAACCAAGTGCGGTCTGGCTCAGGTATTTGTTCGGGGATGGTTTGGATTCTTTGTTGAAAATAGAGCGCGCCGCCTGCAATACTTTGAGCGGGATCGTTGCGATCCTTGATGCCGAGTTCTGCGGCGGTGTCGTTAGTTATCATCATAATGCCCTCGACGCCGGTTGGGGAAACGGCTGTATCCAGCCAGCGGGATTCCTGATAGCCGATAGCGGCCAACAAGCGCCAGTCTATGTGGTATTGCATCGCCGCCGAATTGAAATATTTCCGATACCGAGGAAGCCTGCTTTTTTGTTGCTGGCGAAATTTGCAGTTGCCGATATAGCTTAAGCTGCTGGTATGGCCGTAATGTTTTTCAATGAGCTGATCGAGCGTCTTGTCTTTTTTGATGCGCTCGAAAAAGTGCGCCACTTCATCGTATAAGCTGTTGTCGTCCGACGGGCTTAATGCCCAGGCCAGTCGGCGGGGTTCGGAGATGTCGAAGGCAATGTTAAGCTTGGGGTAAAACCGGCGGATTAAAACGGCCTGGTTGGAATCGGCTACGGTGTAGTCGATAAGCCCTTCGTTAACCAGATACAGCAAGCCATCGGTATCCAGTTCGTCGTTGACATTCCAGGTTAGTGCTGGGGTGTCCTGCTTCAGATAGGTCAGGCTATCGATGTGGCTGGTGCTTTTGGCAACCTCGATAATGCCGTGGGTCAGGCTGCTGATATCATTGGGGCGGCGGGTGCCTGACCGGTAAATGAGTTGCTCGGTTATTTCATGGTAGGCTGGGGCGAAGCGCATTTTTTTGTTGCGCTGCCCGGTAATGGTCAGGCCGGCTGCGGCAATGTCGGCCTTGCCTTTGGCAATGCGCGTTAGGATGTCGTCAAAGGTGCTGGGGGTTTCAAACTTTACCTTAACGCCCAGCTGATCGGCGAACAGCATAACCAGATCATACTCAAGGCCGGTGTAGCCTTCCGGACTTTCATAATAGGTGGTTGGGTCGTTTCGGGTTAAGACGTGTAGGATGCCTGTCTGTTTGATATGCTCTAACTTGTTGCGCGACAGGAATCCGCTATCGCAAGTCGTCAGCGTGGCGCTAATAATAAAGCCGATAATCAGTCTGGGCAGGCGAGTTAAGACTGTTGGTTGCAGCGGTTCTCTCGGCATGCGTTGTTCTACTTCCTGCATAACCCGCTGGGATGTGGGGTATGCAGATTTTGCAGGGAGCAAAATATCAGTCCTTGCAGTCGTACCGTTTACGACACTTCCTCCGTCCTTGGCAGTCGGTTGCATCGGTTCCCTACCGATTTTGCGACACTTCCGCCGTCCTTGGCAGTCGTAATTTTTTGTATGCATTAATCAATGCATTGGTTGAGCAATCGTGGCTGTCGATGATTTGGTCGTTTTGAAGTTCCGGCAGAATGACTTTGGCCAAGGTTTTTCCTAATTCCACACCCATCTGGTCAAATGAGTTGATATTCCAGATGACGCCTTGAACATAAATTTTATGTTCATAAAATGCAATCAGCGAACCCAAGGTTTTGGGTGTCAGTTTGTTAAATAAAAATGAATTGGACGGTTTATTGCCGTCGAATATTTTGGAGGCAACCAGCACAAGATCGGTCTGGTCGTCGGGCGACAATTCCCGCCTAACTTCTTTGGCTGTTTTGCCTTTCATCAAGGCTTCCGGTTGGGCGAGAAAGTTTGAAATCAAAAAATCGTGATGTTCGGGCAGTTTGTAGTGACTGTTTGCGGCGGCCAGAAAGTCGCAGGGTATTAGCTTGGTGCCCTGATGAATCAGTTGGAAAAAAGCATGCTGGCCATTGGTGCCGGGCTGGCCCCAAATAATTTGGCCGGTGCTGTAATCCACTTTATTACCATTAAGGTCGATGCTTTTGCCATTACTTTCCATATCCGCTTGCTGGAAGTAATCGGCGAAAAAAAGCATGGACTGGTCGTAAGGCAGCAGAGCATGAGATTCGGCATTGTAGAAATTGTTGTACCAAATACCCAGCAAGCCCATGATGACCGGGATGTTTTTTTCAAAAGGCGCGGAGCGAAAATGTTCGTCGGCATCGTAAGCTCCTTGTAAAAGCTCTTCGAAATTATCCATACCCACATATAAGGCGATAGATAATCCTATGGCAGACCATAGTGAATAGCGTCCGCCGACCCAATGCCTGAATTCAAACATATTTTTGGTGTCTATGCCGAATTCGGAAACATTCCGGGTGTTGGTGGAAATGGCGACAAAATGCTTGGCTATGGCCTGTGGGTCTTGGGCGCTGTCAAGAAACCAGCGTCTTGCCGATTTCGCATTGGTCATGGTTTCTTGAGTGGTAAATGTTTTAGACGCAATAAGAAATAGTGACGTTTCTGGGGATATGTGCGTCAAGGTTTCAACAAGATCGGCTTGGTCGACATTGGAAACAAAATGAACTTTTAATGCCTCGGATGCATAAGGGGCAAGCGCTGTCGAAACCATCTTCGGCCCCAAGTCGGAACCGCCTATGCCAATGTTAACGATGTCGGTAATCGCCTTGCCGGTGTAGCCTTTCCATTCGCCTGAGCGAACGTGATCGCTGAAATCCCGCATTTGGGCGAGAACGCTGTTGATTTGCGGCATCACATCCTGTCCGTCAACATAAACAGGTTGGTTGCTACGGTTGCGCAAGGCGGTATGCAGAACGGATCGATGTTCGGTGCTATTTATTTTTGCTCCGCAAAACATGGCCTTGATTTTTGCGTCCAGTCCGACATGCTTAGCAAGATCGATCAGCAAGGGCAGGGTTTGATCGGTTATTCTGTTTTTGGAGTAATCAAAGAGGATGTCGTTGAAATGAAGAGAGAATTTGGCGTGGCGGTTTTTGTCAGCATTAAAACTGTCGCGCAGCAGGATATTTTTGGTTTCGTCGTGATGTTTTTTTAAAGCTATCCAAGCCGTGGAAGTGGTCAAAGATGACATGCGGTAAAGCTCCATTTGAATAAAGTTGGCTTAAGTCTACGAAAAGCAGGGAAGGATAGCAATAGTACAGCAGCGCATTGTCTTTATAATTAATGACAGGCTGGGCCTTTCCATCAATTCCTTTATTTGGCTAAATCGATGTGCTAGAGTTACCCATTGCTATTAGTCAAAAATGCAGTAGAAAATGCTGTTTTTGGCATCGTAGGGGCGACTGGCCGGTCGCCCCTACGATAGATAGCAGTTACATTTTTCTCATAATAATAATTTTATCAAAACTGGAAGGTATTATGAACAGTACACACATTTTAAGAAAGGGTTCCCTGGTACTTCTTGGGTTGTTATTTTCTGCATCGTTATGGGCGCACGGTGGAGCCGCAGGCACCGATACCGATCAATGTAAATTTGAATTGGAACCGACTCATTGGTTGCATTATACCGCTTATCAACCTAATGCGTTTCCAGCTGAAGATTTTTGCGCCAATATTCCTCGGGCTAACGAACTCACATTGCTGGTGTTCGATTATCAGGACATGAAATACCGGGATATGGCGATTGAGTTTGAAGTGACAAAAGAGCCTGAAGGCACTAGCGTATTCAAGCTTCCGGCGGCAAAACATAAAAAAGGCACTGTTGAATTAAGACTGCCAAATGGTGTGCCGGAAGCTGGCAAGTATCTGATTCATATTACTCTGATTCCTGATGCGGATAAGATGGATGCCCGTACAGAGGGTGCGAGATTGGATGCGCATATGGGCTTTAGCGCAGGCGGCGGCAAAGGAGTGAGCAAAAATAATTTGCTCCTGTATGCGCTTTTTGCATTTGCCGGCCTTTATGTGCTTTATCTGTCACACGCCGGTTTCAAAAGCAAAGTGGATGAAATAATAGCGGGTATTAAAGGTTAAGCAGGCGCTATTTTGGGTAGGTTGTGTGTTGATGGCATTGCGTAGGTACGGTTAATTTGCTGTAAATTTTAGGTAATGGCATTGTCTCAAGGGTAGATTGATATCTGCCCTTGTAGGCGCTTAGGTTTTGTTGAACAACGGAGGACATGAATAATGGTGAAGTTATTATCGGCTGGGGCGCTGATTTTTATTTTTTCTGCGCCAGTATTGGCAGTGGAGTATGAAGATCATAGCGGTATGCTCATGGATCACGGTGATGGCCATTTAATGGACATGGCTGGTGGCATGGTTATGGGGCAGAATACCGCTACCTTGCCGGGCGGTTGCGATAGTATCTCTGAGACCAAGGAAGTTACTGTTCATGCCGGTCATAAATACGCTGAGAAATTTCCCGGCAGAATGTTTGCGTTCGACACTCAGGAATTTAATTTTAAACCCTGCACTAAATTGACTATTCATTTTATCAATGAGGATAATGTTCGCCATCAATGGATGATGCACGGTTTGCCCAAGTATTTATATCCAAAAGGTATGTTTCATTTGGAAGCAACGGGGCCTGCAAAAATTTCAGGAACATTGATACTGCCGCCAGGAGATAAAACTTATCTGGTACATTGCGATATTGCCCAGCACATGGAAAAAGGCATGAAAGCGCAGTTGAAAGTCGGTAAAGGCGACGGCGATCTACCCAGCATTCCAGGTTTGACGGCTTATGTTGTGCCTGATGACTACAAGGGAAGTTTGTCGACAGTGATGGCGGCAGTTTCGGCCGCTGCCGCTGCTGCTGCACCGGTTGTTGTAGCCAAACCGACTGCTGTCGCCGATAAGGCTGCACCGGTAGTACAGCAGTCAAAAGAAGACTCTGTTATTTCCGGTGTTACCGTGATTGGTTTAGCAATAGGCTTACTGCTTGCGCCATTTTTGGCGAAAAAATTTAAAGGCATGAGCCCATCAGAAGTGGTCGCTACTATTTTCGACTTGCTAAGAACGGGCATTGAGCTAGCTGTAAAGCTGTTGTCTGACTTGGTTAAGCGGGTTATTTCCAATAAAAACAAGATATTGCCTGGAAGTTAAAGCAGGATGCCAAAAGCCCCTGCGCTCTTTGTTGAGCGCAGGGGCTTTTTTTGAGGAAAAAAGTGCAAGACATAGGGTTTGAACTAGGTGGGCTGTTTATCAGCGCATTTATATCGTCAACGATAGCGCCAGGCGGCTCGGAAGCTGTTTTGGCTTATATGGTAGCGACAGGATATTATCAGGTTGAGCTTGTTGTCATTGTAGCCACGATAGGTAACACGCTGGGCGCTATGACCACATGGGGCTTGGGTGTACTGGCGGCTAAAAAGTTCCCCGTGTCCACGCTTTTATCAGAAAACAAGCAGAAAGCACTGGACGTCGTGAAGAAAAAAGGTATCTGGACGCTTTTTTTTACTTGGTTGCCGGTGGTTGGGGATGCCTTGTGTTTTGCAGGTGGATGGCTAAGGCTTCCGTTGTTGCCCGCCTGTTTAGCCATTTTGATAGGCAAGTTTGGCAGATATGCTGTAATAGCCTGGATGTTAGTATGAGTATTGGGATTGTGCCATGGAGTCGAGTGTATCAAATTTAAAAGAGGTAGGTGTGTTGCTCTGAGGAAGTATCGAAGTAGGTGATCGCGCTTAAATTCTAATCATTAAAAAACAATAGGATATGAATTTGTATTTCGTGATTTTTTAGCATTAAATAACGAAATTTGAAAGAGTCATATTTCTAACAGAATGATTATGAAAGGCAAGCTGATTTAAGCGCGAATGCACTGAGTATCGAAGTGGGTAGCGTTGCAGGAGCGGGGATTGGTGAGTATACTTATAATGAATATTTCATGTGAAAATTCTTAAGCATTGTAAAAGCAGTTTCATGGCTACAGACAGTTTCACAAAATAATCTTGATATGAAATCAAATCTTATAATTAATGATGATCAATCAGCCGAGATTGAAAATGCCTTACTTATTTCGGTTCTAGCACTTTTCCCGTTATTGTATTTGACGTTAAGAGGTTGGACGAATGTGTTGACCTTTGTCCTGTTCGGTTTGGCGTTATTGCACTTTCTTCGCTTGCCAAGATCGGAATGGCGAATTAAAAACATCAGCGGTATTGAGTGGGCCGTTATCGTTGCGCTTGCCTCAGGGTTTTTGGCTATCCTGTTCAGTCAATTATTACGTCACGAGTTGGTTTTTAGGCCTTATGACGGCCCCTTGCGAATGTTATTGTCGGCGCCTATTTTCCTGTTACTGCTGAAGAAAAAAATCGATTTTGTTCAAGTATTTCAATACATCTGTCCGTTATCGCTGCTGATCCTTTTGGTATGTGTGTATTTGAGTCCGGTTCAAATGCCAGTATGGGGAGGGCGATTTTCTACTTATTTCGTGGATCCCAACACATTTGGTATAAATACGATGCTATTGGCATCCTTATGCCTTTTTTCCATTGATGCTGTTAGTAAGGATGGATTGGCGTTAAGGCTTTTAAAATGCGCAGGTGTCCTAACTGGGCTTTATTTGGCAATGAAGACTCAGACGCGTAGCGCCTGGATTGCCGAACCTGTGCTGTTAGCTTTATGGGTAATTCTTCATTGGCAATTACAAAGTAAGAAAGTGTTGTTAATCTATATTTTAATCAGTGTGTTGGCGGTTTTAGGGTTTTATTTTTTTATTGATTTTTTTCATGCCCGGGTCAATAGCATTTACTCTGAAATTTCTTCGTGGCTGAATAAGACCAATACTGAAACCTCGACGGGATTTAGGCTTTCATTTTGGCAAATATCGTGGGTATTATTTAAGCAAAGTCCATTCTGCGGATATGGTGATTTAGGCTACCAATCACAACTGTTGATGCCGCAGATTCAATCTGCATTTTCCCAGGAAGTTATCTCTTTGATGGAGCGTGTTGGGCCTCACAATGAATACCTTGCCAATATGCTGCGTTCAGGAATCTTTGGATTCATTGCGGTCTCGGTGCAGTTTTTTGTACCCGGCGTGGTTTTTATTCGAGGCCTGAAGTCTTCGACTCAGGGGATTAAAAGTGCCAGCGCGATGGGGCTTTGCTTTGTTATGGGTTTGATGATTACAAGCTTGAGTCAGGAAGTTTTTACTCTGAAATATACGAACTCATTTTATGGCTTGATGATTGCAGCTTTGTGCGCGTCTGTGCTGTGGAAGCGTCCTGCTGAAGTCTGACCATGAAACCAAAAATATATGATTGTTTTTGCTATTTTAATGAAGACATGATTCTTGAGTTGCGGCTTGAGACCTTATGGGATGTCGTTGATGTTTTTGTTATTTCGGAAGCGACTTATACGCAGGCCGGCGAACCCAAGCCGATCAATTTTTCGCCCGAGCGTTTTGCCAAGTACATGAGCAAGATTCGGCATTTGATAGTGGATCACAAACCGCCAGGCCCCAATGATTTTTGGAAAAACGAAAACTATCAGCGCAATTTTTTGAAGCATGGACTGACTGATGCCCAGCCGGATGATTGGGTGTTGATTTCCGATTTGGATGAAATTCCTCGACCGGAAACAATTGCTTCGTATAATCCCAAGTATCTGCGCGGCGATTTTGAACAGGATTGTTATGGCTATTTTTTAAATAATCTGTGGCTGGGTGAAGGCGGGTCTCGTTTTTGGCCGGGATCTAAAGTCACTACCTATCGGCACTTCGTTACTTTTTTCAAAAGTAACGCCACCAGCGTGCGCATTTATAAGTCATCCGGCCTTTTGCGTGCATTGAACCGGAAGTTGTTTAAATTATTTAGGACGCAAAAGATCAAGAATGGCGGCTGGCATTTTACATGGATGTTCAAGATAGAAAATATTATCAAGAAAATTGAAAGCATGGCTCATCAAGAGTACAACAAACCCGAGTTTAAGGATACTGAGTACATTTTAAAGATGATACGTAATGGCCGGGACTTCCATAAACCTAAGAGCCGCTTTCAGGCCCAAGAAATTAATGAAGGTTTCCCTCGGTTTTTGATTGATAACCAGAGCCGTTATCAGGATTGGCTGTTGCCGCCAGGTTGATTTGCCTGATAGAAATATGGCTGTATTTCTCAGTGAGTTCATGCTTATTTGCAAACAATCCCCCCTTACAGGGCATAGATTTAACTTTAAAGAGGTAAGTTGTGCTGCGTCATTTTCCACAAGCTAACGTTGCTTATACCCATAGAAAACGGGATTATTTTATAGCGGCGTTTACTTTTTTTTGCGTAGCGGTCTGCCTGCTCAGCGATGCAAGTGCTAGCTTGGAAAAACAAAATGCGCTCGGTGTTTGCGCCTGGGTGTTTGTGATCGGCTTGTTGCTGGGAGAAAACAGGGAAATAAGGGTGCAGGTGGTCATTGCGGTTATTTTTGCGACCATCGGCGAGCATTTTGCGTCGCCTTTTATGGGCGGATACATCTATCGGTTTGAGAACGTGCCGACCTATGTGCCGCCCGGTCACGGCATGGTTTATTTAACCGCTGTGGCGCTGGGCCGTTCCGGATTATTTCTACGCTATGCCAGGGAAATCGCTGGATTGGTGGTTTTGGTGTGCGGCGCCTGGTCAGTTTGGGGCATCAGCGGCTATGCCAAGCAGGGCGATTCAGTCGGCGCGTTGCTGTTCTGTGTTTTCTTGGGTTATTTGTTTAAAGGCCGCTCACCGATGGTTTATCTGGCGGCTTTTTTTATTACTACATGGCTGGAGTTGATTGGTACTGCGGTAGGAACGTGGACATGGGCGGCAATCGATCCGGTTCTGGGCTTGCCTCAGGGAAACCCGCCCAGCGGTGTCGCTGCATGGTATTGTCTGGTCGATGCAGTGGCTATGGGGGGAGCTGCTCCGGTGTTAAAGGCTGCAAAGAATACCCGTGACTGGTTTATATCCGGCAAATTGCGGAAAAATGCTTATCAGGGCGTTGAAAATGAATAGTTTCTGCTACCAGATTAGTGGCAAGTGGCGGGCAATAGGGAGTGAAAAAACAACTGTAGATCATTCTGCCCAGTGCCTTGTATGTCGCTACTGCCAACTTTCCATTGCCCGATATTAATGAATAGCAAGCAATCATCCTTACAGCCCCAGCCGAGAAGAATCTTAGTCATCGCAATGCGCTACCTCGGTGATGTGTTGTTGACAACGCCGCTTATTCGCTCGTTGCGACGGGCTTATCCTGATGCACGGCTTGATGTGCTGGTGTTTCGTAATACGGCTGCCATGCTCGAAGGCAATCCTGATATTAATCATATTATTACCACGCCTAACCGCCCCAAGTTCGCCGATTACCGGCACACTTTCCGCCAATTGTTTAGGCAGTATGATCTTGCCATCGCTACTCAGTCCGGTGACCGTCCTTTTTTGTACACATTACTGGCAGCGCCGCTACGGGTTGCCGTAGTGCCGCCGAAAAACACCACCGGCTGGTGGAAACGTTTTTTTGTTCAACACTGGACGGAGTTTGATGACGACGATACGCATACGGTTTTGCAGCACTTGAAATTGCTGGATTTGATTCATGTTCCACGGTGTTTCTCACTGGTTCCGCCACAGATCGGCAATAGTCAGCAGCTAGCGCAGCAATTCCCTTTTTTGGCTGATAATACCGGCTATACTGTGCTGCACCCGCATCCGCAGTGGACATACAAGCAATGGACTGTGGCGGGTTGGGTAGAAATAGGCCTTTATCTCAAAAAAATGGGATTGAAAGTGGTTCTTTCGGGAGGGCCTACTCAAGATGAAATTGATTATGTCGCCAATATTCAGCGGCAACTTCCTGAGGATACCATCAATCTGGCTGGCCGGGTTTCGTTGGCGCAGCTGGCACACATTATTGCTCGGGCAAAATTATTTATCGGGCCCGACACCGGAATCACGCACTTGGCTGCCGCAACCGGAGTTCCGGTGATTGCGCTTTATGGGCCAACCAATCCGGTAAAATGGGCGCCTTGGCCTGCCGGTTATCAGCAGGACATAAATCCTTTTCGTAAAACGGGCAGTCAGCATATTAATAATGTTCACTTGATTCAAGGTAAGGCGGATTGTGTTCCGTGTCATTTGGAGGGTTGCGATCAGCATCAGCAAAGTCGAAGCCTATGCCTTGATTTATTGACGCCCCAGACTGTTAAGGAAGTAGTAAATCAAGTGTTAGACTCATCAGTAGTGTAGTGAGAAAATCGTTATTTAGACATTATGAGAAAACTGAAACAATACCTTCGAAAAACCTGGAAACGACTGTTTGGCAGATCGGAATTGCAAGGGGCTTATCGGCAACAAGCTAAGTTTCGTAAGCGTTATCCGAAATATGAGCTTGGCGTCGGCACTTATGGGATGCCTATTGTGCATGATTGGAATGAAGGCACCACATTGCATATCGGTGCGTATTGTTCGATTGCGGAAAACGTGCAGATATTTTTAGGCGGGCAGCATCGTATCGACTGGGTCAGTAGTTACCCGTTTGCAGTATTTCTGCCGGAAGCAAGTCATATTAAAAATCCATGCGGCAGCCGAGGGGACGTTGAGATTGGCAGTGATGTCTGGCTTTGTGCGAATTGCACTATATTGTCCGGCGTTACTATTGGGCACGGTGCGGTTATCGCAAGCGGCGCCGTGATTAGTCGCGATGTAGAGTCTTATGCCGTAATGGCGGGTAATCCGGCGCGGAACGTTCGTTGGCGATTTGATGAGCCAACCAGGCTGGCTTTGCTGGAGTCTTCGTGGTGGGAGTGGCCGGAAGAAGAAATACGGCAGATAGTCGATAAGTTATGCTCGAACAATATAGCCGGATTCATCGACTATGCCCGTTCACGCAATAGCAGCCAAAAGACGCGAACTGATGATTAGCATTGTCATGTTTATGTTTTCATTCGCCTATGTCTAAAAGCGTCGATGCCTGTCGGCTTGCTTTATTGTCCCCCTGCTTTATAATTTCAACCATAAGCATTATGGGATGCGGGATGCTTGTTCGCTAAATAGCGTGTCTTTGACGCCATAATGATTGCTTGCGTAACAGCCTATCTCCCCTTGCATTCATGCAATCCAACACAATATAAATCAACATGAACAAAATAGACTACGCCATCACCTTCGCTTGTTATAACCAAGTGGAATATACCCGTCAGTGCGTGGATAGCATGATTAAGCATGGCGTTGACCTTAACCGGCTGGTGGTGGTGGATAACGGTTCTACCGATCAGACGCGCAGTTATCTCGAAACACTGCCGCTAGGCGGGCGGATTTTTAACCAGGCTAATTTGGGTTGCGGCGTGGCGTGGAACCAAGGCGCTTTAGCGCTACAGGCCGAGTGGACGATTATCATGAACAACGATGTTCTGGTATCGCAAGGCTGGATTGAGAATATGATTAACGCCGCCGAACAAAATGGCCTGAAGATCATCTCTCCGGCGCTGATTGAAGGCCCTCTCGATTATGATTTCGATACGTTCGCTATCGGGTCTTCAGCCAAAATGAAAAACGCCCTTCGGCTTGGCGGTCGTCACGCGGTTTGTCTTGCTGTGCATAAATCGGTATGGCTGGAAATCGGCTATTTTCAGCCTATCCCTAGGTTACTCGGTTATGAAGATTCGATGTTTTTTCACGAAGTGGATAAGGCCGGTATTCCTATCGGCATGACGGGGAGTTCCTGGCTGCATCATTACGGCTCGATTACGCAATCGGCGATGAAGCAGGAGCGGGGCTTGTCTGAGAAAGACGGCCTGGGATACCGTTATAATTACCGTTTATTACAACAGAGCTGGCTGGAACGAAAACTCAAGAAAATAAAAAGAGTTCGGCAACAAAAGCTATGGCGTGAGCAAGAGCTTGCCCAATTCGGCATGACTATGCATGGACTAAGACAAAACGGTGGTTTTTCCTGGGAGTAGAGGCTTCCAAGTCTCCGGGTAATTTCCGTCTAAGGCTTCACCTTCTTAAAATTGACTAATCCAAATAAACAATGCTCAGCGTAATCATCATTACCAAAAATGAAGCCGGTCATATAGCGCGTTGCCTTGAGTCGGTTTCATGGGCCGATGAGATTATCGTGCTGGATTCCGGCAGTGACGACGATACGGTAGCGATCTGTCGTCAATATACGGATAAGGTTTATGAAACAGACTGGCCTGGGTTCGGTATTCAGAAGCAACGCGCGGTGGATAAAGCCGACGGCGATTGGATTTTTTCCATCGATGCCGATGAGGTGGTAACGCCTGAATTAAGGACGGAAATTGAACAAGCGCTCTGGCAGGAAGACAGTCATGGCTACGAAATTCCCCGTCTTTCCAGCTATTGCGGCAGGCAAATGCGCCATGGGGGCTGGTGGCCGGATTATGTGTTAAGGTTGTTTCGTCGCGATTGCGGTCAATTCACCGATTCAGTTGTCCATGAGCGGATTATTGTTCAGGGGCAAATCGGCCGGATGCACTCGCCGTTGCTGCATGATGCTTTTATAAATTTGGACGAAGTTTTGCATAAGGTGAATAGCTATTCAACGTTGGGCGCGGAAATGCTTTACCAGCGGGGCGTGCGCTCATCCCTTGGCAAAGCCATCTTAAAAGGGCTGTGGACGTTTATTCGCACCTATTGGCTTAAAGCCGCTATTCTTGATGGACGGCAAGGGCTGATGCTGTCGATTTCCAATGCGGAAGGCGCTTATTACAAATACCTTAAATTGCTGGAATTGCAAAACCGGCAGCCGGTCACATCGGTTCCCGACCAATTGCGACACTTCCGCCGTCCCTGGCAGTCGTAATAAGAATGAATTTAATCTCCGTTATCGTAACCACCTATAACTGGCCTGCCGCATTAGAGCTTTGCCTGGACAGCTTGTTTGCTCAGCATGATCCGGCATTTGAAATCATCATCGCCGACGATGGTTCTACGTCGGCCAATCAGGCTCAGGTTCAGGCCTATTGCGCCAAAAGCCCGGCACCCATTCAGTATGTGCATCATGACGATCAGGGGTTTAGGGCGGGAACTATCAGGAATAAGGCGGTTGCTGTCAGTCAGGGTGACTACTTGCTGTTTATTGACGGCGACTGCGTTTGTCCCGCCGATTTTATCGCCCGGCATCGGCGGCTGGCAGAATGCGGGTATTTTGTGCCCGGAAACAGGGTGCTGTTAAGCGAATCGTTTACTCAGGAAGTCATCGAAAAACATATCCCGTTGCATCAACAACCGCTGAGTTACTTTATTTCCCTTTGGCGGCAAAAAAAAATCAACAGGATTTCTGCGTTTATCCAGCTCCCGTTGGGAGTTTTAAGGAAATTGCAGCCCAAAAAATGGCAAAAAGCCATGACCTGTAATTTGGCGCTATGGAAAAGCGATTTTTTACGGGCGAATGGTTTTGATGAGCTTTATGAAGGCTGGGGCTTTGAGGATTCCGATCTGGTTATTCGTTTGATACATGCCGGTATCAAACGCAAGGAAGGGCGATTTGCGGTGCCGGTATTGCATTTGTGGCATCCCCATAATGATAAAAGCAAGCAAGGCATTAATTATCAACGCTTGATGGAGCGCCTGGAGCAGCAGGATTTAATTGCCGCAACAAAAGGCGTATCCCAGTATTGTAGGGGCGACCGACCGGTCGCCGACCGTTAATAAAACCTTTAAAAATATGAATAAAACATCAAAAGCGGGCGCTCAAATATATAAGCGACTATTGACCTATGTAAAGCCGCATCGTGGTCTTTTTGCAATCAGTATTCTCGGCTTTTTTATGTATTCAGGTACTCAAACCTTATTTGCGGCCTTGATCAAACACATTATCGATACGCTGCAAACCGAGGCGCGGGAGGGTATGAATTATTTGCCGCTATTGTTTAGCGGTTTAATTGTCGTGCATGGTATTGGCACTTATATAGGCAACTATTTTTTAGCCAAAGTATCTACCAATGTTGTACATGCTTTAAGATGTGAGATCTTTAACCAGTATACGCGACTGCCAACCGCTTATTTTGATGCGAATAACAGTGGCTATATGATTGCGAAGATAACCAATAACGTAGGGCAGGTTACTCAGGCTGTTACGGATGCGGCGCGCACGTTTGTGCGCGAAGGCTTTACTGCAATAGGTTTATTAATCTATTTGTTTTATTCAAATTGGATGTTGTCGCTGGTTTTTGTCGGCATAGCGCCAATCATAGTGGTGCTGGTGAGTTATGTAAGTAAGCGCCTACGAGGAATCAGTAAGAGGGTGCAAGAATCGATTGGCGATATGACCCATATCACCTCGGAAATAGTGGGCGGGCATCGGGTGGTGCATAGTTACGGCGGCGAAGAATACGAACGTCGACGATTTTTGGAAAGCAGTTTGTATAATCGGAGGCAGTCGTTAAAGTTGGCAACTACCATGGCCATACATAGTCCGATCATGCAATTTATCCTGGCGATAGCCTTGTCATTTTTAATGTACATGGCCTTGTATTTTATGAAGCAAGCCAGTGTCGGCGAGTTTGTCGGTTATTTAACAGCAGCATTTTTGCTGCCTAAGCCTATTAGAGGCTTAAGTGATGCCAACAGCGAAATCCAAAAAGGCATCGCGGCTGCTGAAACCTTATTTGAAATTTTGGATGAGCCGGGCGAGTTGGATGAAGGTACTTATCAGGCCGAAAGATGCAAGGGGGCGCTGGAATTTAAAAACCTGTCGTTTACCTACGCGGGAGCAAATGAACCGGCGCTGCTCGACATCAATTTTAAGGCCGAACCGGGACAGATTATTGCGCTGGTAGGGGCTTCCGGCGGCGGCAAAAGCACGCTCGCCAATTTGGTTTCGCGTTTTTACCCGCATGACCAAGGTGAAATATTGCTGGACGGTGTTGAAATAAACACTTATCAGCTGGCGAATTTGCGGAAACAGTTGGCGCTGGTCAATCAGCAAGTCACTTTGTTCAATGACACAATAGCCAACAATATAGCCTACGGTTCGCTGGCAACGGCAAGTCGAAGTGAGATAACTCAGGCGGCAACAGATGCCTATGCGATGGAGTTTGTCGCCAAGTATGAACAGGGGCTGGACACGGAAATAGGCGAGAATGGCGTCAAGCTGTCAGGTGGGCAACGGCAACGGCTGGCTTTGGCCAGGGCGTTGTTGAAAGACGCTCCCATGCTGATTCTGGATGAGGCGACATCGGCGCTGGATACCGAATCGGAGCGGTATATTCAGGCGGCGTTGCAAAAAGTCATGAGCAACCGGACGACCTTGGTGATCGCCCACCGGTTATCGACTATCGAAGGTGCTGACGTGATTTTGGTTATGGATCATGGCCGGATTGTGGAAAGAGGCTCTCACCAGGAATTGATTGCAAAAAATGGCGCTTATGCGCGTTTGCATTCCATGCAATTTAAGGAGCGGGGTAGTGGCGATCGGCGGTCGGAAGCCGCTGTTGAATTGTCGAATTCAGGCATTGCTTAGGAGCATTATTTTGAAGACATTTATTTCCGAGCTTGAACGGCATCAGGCAGTGATAGCAAGGTTAGCGGATTGTTCCGGCGCTATTGAAGCCGCCGGAGAGATGCTGATTGAGACATTAAAACAGGGCGGGAAAATATTGTTGTGCGGCAATGGCGGCAGCGCGGCAGATTGCCAGCATATCGCGGCAGAACTGGTGGTCAGATATGAGAAAAACCGTAAGGCGCTGGCTGCCATTGCGTTGACTACCGACAGCTCTATTTTAACGGCGCACAGCAATGATTTTGGATTTGATACGGTTTATGCCCGCCAAATTGAGGCTATTGCCAATGAAAAAGATTGTTTGATTGCTGTTTCCACGTCAGGGACTAGCGAAAATATATTAAACGCGGCGAAAGCGGCAAGGTTGAAAGGCATGGCTGTTATCGGATTAACCGGGCGTGACGGCGGCGAGCTGAGCGGACTGGTTACCCATTCGGTGATTGTACCGTCGGATGTGACAGCAAGAATTCAAGAGGCGCATATTTTGATAGGCCACTGGTGGTGTGGCGCGATTGACGACTGCATGGAGGCAGGAGGTAGAGCAACGCAGGGAGCAGTTGCCGAGGAGGCTTATTAATGTTGGCGGCAGTACCTGAGTTCGGGCAGGCTCGTATTATCGTTATCGGCGATGTGATGTTGGATCGTTATTGGTCTGGGCAGGCCGCGCGCATTTCGCCGGAAGCGCCGGTGCCGGTGGTGAAAGTTAAAAGCATTGAAGACCGCGTGGGCGGCGCGGGCAATGTCGCGCTCAACATTGCCAAATTAGGCGGTAAGGTAACTCTGCTGGGCGTTGTCGGCGACGATGCCGAAGGCGATGCGATAAAGCGCTTGCTGGAAGCGGAAGGCGTGATCTGCGACTTTGTTGTCGAACAGGATATTCGCAGCATCTGCAAGTTACGGGTTATGGCGCAACATCAGCAACTGATCCGTATCGATTTTGAAGAGACATCGCTTAAGTTTGATTCGGATGCCCTGCTGGCGAGACTGGTTAAGCATCTGCCTGAAAATGATACGGTTGTTTTCTCGGATTACGGCAAAGGAACATTGAAGTCTGTTTCGGAGTATATCGTTAAAGCCAAGCAAGCTGGGCTTAAAACTTTGGTGGATCCAAAAGGCGTGGATTATCAGCGTTATGTGCATGCTGACCTGATAACGCCAAATTTATCTGAATTGCAGGCCGTAGTAGGCGTTGCTGAAAATGAAGATGAGCTGATAGAAAAAGGACGGGCGCTGTTAAAGCGGTATCAAATCCCGACGCTGTTACTGACTCGCGGCGAGGCGGGTATGACCCTGATAGAAGACGCCCAAGTGCATTCATTGTCGGCCCAAGCCAAAGATGTCTTCGATGTGACTGGTGCCGGAGATACGGTTATTGCGGTGATGGCGCTGGCTGTGGCGCTGGATATGGCGTTATATGATGCGATGTATTTGGCTAACCTGGCGGGCGGCATAGTGGTCGGAAAACTGGGTACATCAACGGTATCGATGCAGGAGTTGACACGGGCCATGCACGGTGATCGGGATTCCCAATACGGCATTGTTTCGGAAGATGAATTGGCGCAAATATTGGTCGGAGCCAAAGCTCATGATGAACGCATCATCATGACCAATGGCTGCTTCGATTTGTTACACGCCGGGCATGTGACTTATTTGCAGCAAGCCAAGGTGTTGGGTGATCGCTTGGTGGTGGCCGTCAATTCCGACGCGTCGGTTAGGCAGCTCAAAGGCGAGTCCCGGCCTATTAACGGTTTGCAGGAGCGGATGACGGTTTTATCGGCATTAGCCTGCGTGGACTGGGTGGTTTCATTCGAAGAGGAAACACCCGAAAGACTGTATTGCAGGCTGTTGCCGGATGTTATCGTCAAGGGCGGCGATTACAGTTCGGAGCAAGTTGCTGGCGGCGACTGCGTCATTAAGGCGGGCGGTGAGGTGAAGATTTTGCAGTTTGTCGACGGCCAGTCTACGACTGCGATGATTAAAAAAGCGAGGGGACAGGAATGATTGTTGTTACGGGCGGTGCCGGTTTTATCGGCAGTAATTTGATTCGGGCATTAAATCAGCGGGGTGAGCGCAATATATTGCTGGTCGATCATCTGGCTAATGGGCGGAAGATGCACAATATCGCCGATCTTGATATCGCCGATTACATGGATAAGGATGAGTTTTTAGAAAAGATTGGCGTGGCTCATTTTTTCGATGGGGTGCGGGCCGTTTTTCATCAGGGGGCTTGTTCTGCGACAACGGAATGGGACGGGCGGTTTGTGATGACGAATAATTATGATTATTCCAAGCGTTTGTTGCATTGGTGTATCGCAAGAAATGTCGCTTTTATGTACGCTTCTTCCGCCTCGGTGTACGGGGATGGCAAACATGGTTTTCGGGTTGATCGTAGCTGCGAGCATCCGATCAATATGTATGCCTATTCAAAGTTTCAGTTCGATCAATATGTTCGTCCTTTATTGGCTAAAACCTTAAGTCCGATAGTCGGTTTCCGCTATTTTAATGTTTATGGGCCAAGAGAGCAGCATAAAGGCTCCATGAGCAGCACGGCGTTTCATTTTAATCAGCAGGTTATTGAGCAAAAAAAGGCTAAGCTGTTTGAAGGCTGCGATGGCATGGCTGATGGCGAGCAAAAGCGCGATTTTGTTCATGTTGATGATGTGGTCGATGTGAATTTATGGTTCTTGGATCATCCAGATCAGCGCGGTATTTATAACGTAGGGACGGGACGGGCGGAAACGTTTAATGCGGTCGCTCAGGCGGTGATTGATTGGCATAAAGAAGGAAGCATTGAGTACATCCCATTCCCCGAGCATTTAAAGGGAGCTTATCAAAGTTACACGCAGGCTGATATTTCCGGGTTAAGAGAGGCCGGTTATATGAAGGACTTTCTGACCGTTAAGCAAGGGGTTGCAAAATATTTGGATAGCTTGAATTCCTAAGGCCGGTCATGAAAATAACTGTTTGATGATGAACTTGATGGTTGCGCAGGATCTGGTTTTGTCAGGGCGGATTCTTTAAAAAAACAGGCGGAAAAAAAATAAGTTTAACGGATTGTTGACAGGATGAAAAGGCACTGTATAATTGTCCAGCTCAACCGGGGCTTTGGCTCCACGCTCTTTAAAAACCTGATCAAAATAATTTGTGTGGGTGCTTGTGACGGATTGTTTATGCTTGTAATAAATAATCGACATGAGAACTTACGAATAGAAGTAAT
>CAMAUL010000057.1 GCA_945861405.1 Candidatus Methylobacter oryzae
GACGTAAACAACATTTACGTTAATAGCCTTAATCATGGTTACGATGCGACCGCCTTTTTAAAAGGCTTATGCGGTGAACGCATTGTTTATGGGCATGTTGCCGGGCATGATTTGGATAAATCAGGGGTCATTATCGACACGCACGGACAAGCGGCTTGTGATCCGGTTTGGCGATTATTAGAAACTGCCTATCAGACTTTCGGCGTGTTTCCGACGTTATTGGAACGGGATTTTAATATACCGCCGTTAGCGGATTTGGTGGTGGAAGTCGAACATATCGCCGATTTGCAACAGTATTACGGTTATAGCTCCGGCAGTGCTCTCGATCACCGTTCCAAACGCGATTCTATCGCCCCCATTCATGGAGTCGTACCTCCTGCATCCATACTAGTCGGAGCAAGAACATGATGGCTTTTCAAGCTGTGCAGCGGCAATTTTTAGCGCATTTACGCAACCCTGGACAGCAGCCTTTGCCGACAGGTTTTGTCCAACAAGGCGCGGCACTCTATACCGATTTGCTATACAACAAATTCAACGACAGCTTAGAAACTTGTTTTCCTGTTACTCACGCAATTTTAGGTGAAAAAGCTTGGCAACAACTGCTTAAGGATTTTATTGCTCAACATCGCTGTTTATCGTCTTATTATCGGCAAATCCCCGACGAATTCATCCAGTATTTACAAACTGAATGGGTCAATCATACTGAACAGCCTTATTTGCTGGAATTAGCGCATTTTGAATGGGTAGAGCTGATATTGGCAATTACTGATGCCAAGCCCGTTGTTAAGTTCGATAGTACTGTTAATGATTGGTTGGCATGTCACCCCGTTTTCGCGCCTGTCTTGCAGCTACTGCATTATGCCTATCCCGTACAGCGCATCAATGAAAACTACCAACCGACTACGTCCCCAGAACAAGCAACGCATATTTTAGGGTTTCGGGATAGTGATGATGTCGTGCAGTTTATTGAATTAAATCCAGCAACTGCGCGGTTAGTAGAAATTTTGCATGAAACGGATGACAGCTACACCGTCCGAGAAGCAATACAGCAAATCGCCAGTGAGTTACAACACCCTGAACCGTCCGCGCTGTTTACTTTTGGCATTGCAACCTTGACGGACTTAATGCAACAGGGCGCTATCCTGGGTAGAGGTATAGCGGATGATTAATCAAAAGGAAAAGTTAGAGTTGTCACTGCTTTTTTGGTTATTTTTGCCAGTCAGTTAGGTGTTCCGGTGTCAACCACGCACGTTTCTGTATTTGGTATCGGAGCGCGATTACCCGACAAGCGAATAATAAAGTATTTTTCTGTTGTGCTTTGTCATGGTTATTGACTTTGCCTATTGCGGCTTTTTTAGTGCCGGTTTGTTAAGCCGTTAATAACTTGTTATGTGTACTTCTCCATTCAACGGAGATAAAAATGGAAATATGTTATAACTCGACGGTCATTAATGCACCTATCGAAAAAGTGTGGGCGGCGATTAGAAATTTCCATGATCTGTCATGGGGTTCTGCGGTCATTACCAAAGTAGACGCAGTTGGTGATAAAAATGGCACAGAAGTTGACGCGAAACGCATTTTAAATGATGCTTTTCATGAAACATTAGTGTCGTTAGATGACGAAGCGTTTACCTTTTTATACAGCATTGATGATGGCTCGGAACCAGTATCAAAAGCATCGGTAGCGAATTATATCGGGATCGTAAAACTGTCCCCAGTTACCGATTTAAACAATACCTTTATTGAATGTGGTTCCAGTTATGAATCGGCGAAGGATAGTGAGGTAGGCGATTTTTGCAATCCTCTTTATCACGCTTTACTGACATCATTAAAAGCGAGGTTAGAGTGAGTTAAGCTGTATAACTACATTCACTAGACAGCCAGCAATTAAATGAAACTATTTATCCTATTATCGATGCTGGTAGCTGCCCAGAATGTGGCCGCCGAATCCATCTTGCCGATTGGCGAGTTCAGCCGTAATCGGCTCGACGGCTGGGAACAAAAAAGTTTTAAAGGCGAAACCCGCTATCAGTTGCAAACGTTGGATGGTGTTGTGGTGCTGAGAGCGGATAGCCAGGCGGCGGGCTCGGGACTGTTTAAAGAACAAACGATTGATCTGGAAAAGACGCCGTTTTTGAACTGGTCATGGCGGATTAGCAATCGGTTGACTGGGCTGAATGAACAAAGTAAATCGGACGATGATTATGCGGCGCGGGTGTATGTCGTTGTGAAAGGCGGGCTGGCATTTTGGCGAACCAAGGCGATTAATTATGTCTGGTTCAGCAATAGTGCAAAAGCCCGTGTTTGGCCAAATGCGTTTGCAGGCGATCATGTAATGATGCTGGCTTTGCGCGGTAGCGAAGCCGCTTTGAATGTCTGGCAGACCGAAAAGCGCGATGTTCGCGCCGACCTGAAAAAATTATTCGGTGAAGATTTTCGCACTATCGACGCGGTGGCACTGATGACCGATACCGACAATAGTCATGGTCAGGTTTCCGCCTTTTACGGCGATATTTGGTTTTCCAAGGATTAATGCAGCTCTGCCTTTCTTTGGTTGGGTATTATCACGTTTGGCGCAGAGGTAATTGAAAAACTTATATGCTTAATTCCTTACCTTATTTAAAAAACTCGGATTTCCCCGCGATTAGCCGCAATAAACTTGAAATTCTGCAAGTCAATCTGGGCTATTTGTGTAATTTAAGTTGTACGCATTGTCATGTAAATGCTGGCCCTAAACGCACCGAGTTAATGGACAAAGCCACTGTTGACGAGATTTTAAACTTTATAGACCATCATGCCATTCATATGCTGGATTTAACTGGAGGCGCGCCAGAAATGAACCCGCATTTTCGCTATCTAGTCACAGAGGCACTGGATAGAGGCTTAAAAGTCATAGACCGCTGTAATCTGGTGATTTTATTGGAACCGGGTTTTGAATGGTTGGCAGGGTTTCTGGCAAAAAATCAGGTTGAAATCGTCGCCTCACTGCCTTGCTACCTGAAAGATAACGTAGATAAACAGCGCGGTAAAGGTACGTTTGATGCCAGCATAGCCGCTTTGAAAAAACTGAATGTACTGGGTTATGGTCAAGCTAATAGCGATTTACAGTTGAATCTGGTTTTTAATCCGCAAGGCGCGACTTTGCCCCCGGAACAACAGGCGCTTGAGCACGATTACAAAAAATATCTACAAACGCATTTTGGCGTGGTATTTAATCATTTATTTACTATCACCAATCTACCCGTGCAACGATTTGGCAGCGTTTTACTGAGTACGGGTCAATTTGATAATTACCTGAACTTACTCAAAAACAACTTTCACGCACCCAATTTGGATAAGGTGATGTGTAAAAACACCTTGAGTGTCGATTGGCATGGTTTTGTTTATGATTGTGATTTTAATCAAATGTTAAAGCTGCCCTTAGGGACTGATAAAAAAATCCATATTCGCCAAGTAGCACAATTGCTGGGCAAAACTATTAACACCCTGCAACATTGCTACGCCTGTACCGCAGGGCAAGGTAGTAGTTGCACAGGCGCGATTTAATGTCCACGAAAGGCACGAAAAACACGAAACTTCGCATTCCCACGCGCTGCGTGGGAATGCGGTCTCAACGCGCCGCGTTGAGCAATAGACCGCAGCGCGGACAGCATGAGTTCCCACGCAGCGCGTGGGAACTAGGTAACTTTTTATTTATTTGGAGTTTACATGACTATAGAAACCGGAGTTTTACAGCGTTATTCACAGGGCGCAGAGTCCATACAAGCGGATTTATGCTGTCCTGTTGATTATGATCGTGAATTGTTGGCTTTATTGCCGCAGGAAATTATTGATAAAGATTACGGCTGTGGCGATCCCTCGCGTTATGTACAGAAAGGCGATGTGGTTCTGGATTTAGGTTCAGGCTCAGGCAAAATCTGCTATATGGCGGCACAGTTAGTCGGCGATACCGGCAAAGTCATCGGCGTGGATATGAATGATGATATGCTCACTCTCGCCCGAAAATACCAAGCGGAAATGGCGCAAAAATTAGGCTCGGATCGGGTTGAATTTGTTAAAGGACAAATTCAGGATTTAGCCTTGGATTTAGCCTCCTTGAATACACATTTAACTGAAAATCCAATTTCTAATGCCGAAGACGTGATTAGCTTACGCGCTTGGCAAGAAAAACAGCGTAAGGAATCGCCCTTAATCGCTGATAATTCGGTCGATTTGGTCGTTTCCAATTGCGTACTCAATTTGGTGCATGACAGTGACAAAGAGCAGTTGATTCAAGAGATTTTCCGTGTCACTAAAGCAGGCGGACGGGTCGCTATTTCCGATATTGTCAGTGACGAACCCGTGCAGGCCCATTTAAAAGAGGATGCCCATTTGTGGAGTGGCTGTATTTCAGGTGCTTTACAGGAGCATGAGTTTTTACAGGCGTTTATTGCCGCAGGTTTTGTTGCGGTGGCTTATGATAAGTGGGAAAGCCAAGCTTGGCAGGTGGTTGAAGGCATAGAGTTTCGTTCCGTAACCATTACCGCTATCAAACCGCACAATGAACCGTGTCAAGACAAAGGTCATGCCGTGATTTATCGCGGCCCTTTTTCTAAAGTGTATGATGATGAAGGGCATGTTTTTTATCGTGGGCAACGCATGGCAGTCTGTGAACGAAGCTGTAAGTTGCTCACTGGCGGAGCTTACGCCGACCACTTTATCGGGATTGCACCCGCGCAAGAACAAGCGCCGCAACAGTGGTGTCATGCTTCAGGTACATTAAGACCTGCGGCAGAAACCAAAGGCTCGGCGCATAAAGCAGATTGTGCATCGGGTTGTTGTTAAAAAATATATGCCAAATATGACCATAAGAAAGAGTTGCCGAACGTTGCGGGTATGATTCCGTGCCTGTCTTCAGTAAAGCCTTTAAACGTTGCTTTAAAGTATCACCGGGTGCATTCCGCCGCGCCGCGCCTCGCCCCGGAGTAACAGGTAAATTAAATGGATAAAAACCAGTTAAACAATCATCGAACCATCCTGTTCCGTTACGCTTTGCTACAGTTGCGCGATGAGACAGTCGCCGAAGATGCCGTACAAGAAACACTGCTGGCAGCCTTGCAAGCAGGTGATAGTTTTCGTAGTGAATCGGCGGTCAGAACTTGGCTAATCGGTATTCTAAAGCACAAAATCGCTGACCATTACCGTGCGGCTGAAAAATACCATTCGATAGAAAAAACCGCTAGCGGCGATGAAGATGACTCAAACGAAGCCTTAGAACAGCTGATATTTAACGGTAAAGGGCATTGGATAGGCACGTCCAGTGCTTGGAAAAATCCAGATCATGCTTTAGAGCAAGATGAGTTTTGGCATGTGTTCGATTGGTGCCAAAAGAATTTACCCAAACAACACGCACGCGCTTTTATGCTGCGTGAAATGGTAGGGCTTGAAATGGAAGATATTTGTCAAGATATGAACATTAGCCACAATGCTTGTCGAGTCAATTTACACCGGGCGCGATTAGGTTTGCGCGAATGCTTAGAACAACGCTGGTTTAATCCAAAGAGACCACTATGAAATCTTGTAAAGACATTAGCGAACTATTATCAGAAAGTATGGAACGCCGTTTAACTTGGCGCGAACGTTGGGCAGTGCGGCTGCATTTTTTTATGTGTCGTTCATGTTCACGTTTTCAGCAACAAGTGCATTTTTTGCGTAAAGCCGCCGGACGTTTTTATCCGCACGAAAATGATAAAAATCAGCCATCTTAACGTTATATCTTAGTTGTGGTTGCGTTGTTGATTCATGGGGGTGCGATTCAAACTGATGTGGTTATGCTGGTTCCCAAGCTCCAGCTCTCATCTTTAATACACAAGTGCCTTCGGGACACCGTCATTCTGGCAGGGATGCCGGAATCCAGTCACATGGATGTGAAGCTATCGACTGGCACTTCGCTTCGATCAAACTCTTATAGCTGTCAAGTTACCGTCCATGGCGCTGGATACCGGCATCCATGCCGGTATGACGGCTCTTGGACAGAAACGACGAGAGCTCCAGCTTGGGAACCCCGTTAGCAAAGCTCTTGCTTTGCGAGACGAAAAGCTGACGTTTGGGAACTAGCGCAATATAAGACTGTAAATCTGAACTCTAAAATCCGCAAATGGTGCGCGATGCGCACTCTACGAGACTAGGGCATGGGTTGGAATTTTATTTTTAGGGGAAAACAGAATCTTCTGTAAAGGCGACTTCACCCCTACAGCGGGTTAACATCCAGTTGCATCGCGCTAATGATAGTAGCCAATTCGTCACGTTGCCGTTTTAACGGCTCCAGTTCCGCTTCAAGGCTGGCAATGTTTTCATGAATACTGCCTTTTGATTCATTAATTTTTCTCAGCATTTGCAGCCGACCTTCAATTTGTTTTTTATGGTCCTTAATTTGATGCATCAACGGTGTTAAAACGCCGTTACTCCAGGTTGTGGCATCTGCATTCGCCTGTCTGAGTATATTCCTGGCCTTGGCGATCAGCGTGCTGTATAGCTTGTTGATGACAATACTTTGTTCCGACATCGTGGTTTTGGCGCTGGAACGGAAGGCTTCGCCATCATCAAAAATCTGTTCCAGTTCAATCTGATATTGCTTAATCGAAAACAGCTGCGGTTCAATCTCCTTAAAGCCGTATTCATCCTTGAACTTTTTGTGTATCGCCTTGACCAGCCGCCGGGTTTCATTGGTAATATCGACAGCGTCCTGCAACAGGTCACGCAATTCATCAAACAATTTGCGGATGTTTTGCTTCATGCCGTAAGTAGTCAGGCTCTTGGACATGTCGTGCTTGGTGGTTTTGATGATCTCGTCGATCTTTTCTTTGGCGAAGGAGTCGATCAGCGTCTGCGCTTGAACGCCAAAAACCCGGCGACTGGCCTGAAAATTTTCGACATTGGCCATGTAAACATTTTGCCGATCCCTCGTTTCAGCCATCAACTTGCTAGTCATATCCTCGTTTTGAAAATCGATTTTCTTGAATTCATCAAGCTGTGCAACGGCATTTTTCAGCGAAGTGCCGGTTAGGTTGGACGACTCATTAACCAGAAAACCGATGTCGCGGGTAATGGTTCCCAGCAGAATACTTTTGCGCTGCTTTAAAATGTCATCGGCAAGATAGCCTTCCAATGCAGCCAGTCGGCTTTTTGCCAACAAAACCTCATCGCCTTTAACCTTGGCAAGCAGGGCTTGCTTGGCTGAAACCGGGAAAATGACATCCTCGTTGACTTTTAAAGTGGCCGCCGAGGTTTTTATTTGTGAGCGGATGGAATCGTCATAGCCGTTTTCGCCAACAAGATCGTCCCACATGGCATCGATTTTATTCATCACCACGGCTAAACCTTGTTTACTGCCGCCACGGTTATGACAGACATGGTTATGCCACATTTCCAGGTCGCTTTTGGTAACGCCGGTATCGGCAGCGAGCACGAAAATAATGGCCTGGGCGCTAGGCAACATGCTTAAGGTTAGTTCAGGCTCGGTTCCCAGCGCGTTTAAGCCGGGCGTATCCAATATCGACAAGCCTTCTTTTAATAACGGATGGGGGAAACTGATCAAGGCATGACGCCAGCAGGGAATTTCAACTTTTTCAGGATTAATGATGCCCTGTTCGGCCGCTTCACGCTCATTCCACAAACCCAGCTTGTCGGCAATATCCCGATCAACCTGCTTGGTCGCGATCAATTCCTTAAACGCTTCCTGCATTTGCGTTGGCGAGTCGCAATCCAGATCAATCTGAGTCCAGCGTTCCGGGTTTTTCTTGAGTTCAGCCAGCGAAATGTCTTCAAGGCGGCTTTCGATATTCAGCAAGCGGATATAATTGCCGCCTTTTTCATCGTGAAAAAGCTCGGTGGGCGACATGGTGGTGCGCCCCGGTGACGACGGGAGCAATCTGACGCCGGTTTCGGCAAAAAACAGGGCGTTGATCAGTTCGGTTTTGCCACGGGAAAATTCAGCAACGAAGGCCAGCGTAATCTTGTCCGATTGCAGGCCATTAAGGATATTTAAAATGGTTTCAGTGCTGTGAGGATCAGCCATGCCATAGCGACTGCGCCATTGATGGTACATTTCTATAGATTGAACCAGCTTTGCACGCCATTGTGAATATTCGTGCATTTGCTCTTTAAATTCCATATTCCTCATGGCAGGCCTTTTGTTGCAAACATTATTTTATTAAGTTAATCGAATACCAAATGACGATAAATTTTGGATAATTGTAGCCTATATCCTCAGAACTGTTAGCTTAAGAAGTTTATTTTTTAAGCCGATTGGCGTACTTCTTAAATGCCGTAAAGACGCTGATAGGCTTTAATCGCATCAAGTGGAGACGCGTCTGCATCAGCCGTTAGATATTCAATAATATTTGCCAGGGTAATGATCGCAACCACCGGCATCGCAAATTGATCTTCAACTTCCGAAATGGCGGAAACCTCATTTTGGCCTTTTTCCTGCCTGTCCAGCGCGATTAATACGCCTGCCGGTGTCGCATGAGCATTTTTTATAACGTCTACCGATTCCCTGACCGAAGTGCCGGCCGTGATCACGTCATCAAGAATGACCACCCTGCCTTGTAAAGGCGCTCCCACCAGCGAGCCTCCCTCGCCATGGTCTTTCGCTTCTTTGCGGTTGAAGGCAAAGGGTATATCTTCGCCGGTTAAACGGGCATAGGCTATCGATGTAGCGCTAACCAACGGAATACCTTTATACGCAGGGCCGTAAAGAATATCCGGCTTAAGGCCGGATTGAATCAATGCCTGAGCGTAAAACTCGCCCAGTTTCCCCAGCTGGGCGCCGGTATTGAATAAACCGGTATTGAAAAAATAAGGACTGGTGCGGCCTGATTTCAGTTGGAATTCGCCGAATTTTAGTACGCCGCAATCCAGCGCATAGGAAATAAAGTCTTTTTGATAATCAAGCATGATAATGGTGAATAGTGGGTTTGCAGGGATTAAAGGGGTGAATTGTAACTACTCAACACCGTTAAATACAATGGAACACGGATGACACGGATCTGACGGATTTAAACGGATTTTTAAAAGCCAAGTTTATTTCCCGTTTTTTTAATCAGTGTTCATCGGTTTAATCTGTGTCATCCGTGTCATCCGTGTTCCATTTTTCTATCTGTTAAGTAGCAACTATGAATTTCTCTAAAATATTGTCCAGAAAGTTCCAGCCTTGTTCAGAGCAATAATAGTGATTATGTTGCCTGATAAGCAAATTTTGTTTCTCGCAATCGGATAACGCAGGCTCCAGTGTGTCTGCCGCAAGGCCGGTCGCGGCTTGATAGGCTTCCAGCGTAAAACCCTGCTTTAGGCGCAAATGGTTCATGATAAATTCCAAAGGCAGCTCCGCCACTGCAATAGCCTCGGCTCCGCCGTTTTGCTGCGGGTTGCTTAAATACTGTTCCGGGCTTTTTGGCTTAAAACTGCGAATAATGCGATCCGGTAATTCCTGAGTGATTTTGCCGTGAGCGCCTGCGCCTATGCCTAAATAATCGCCAAACTGCCAATAGTTGACATTATGCCGACATTGCCAGCCTTGTTTACTGTAGGCCGAGACCTCATATTGTTGATAGCCGTGATCGGCCAATAGGCTTTGACACTGTTTTTGCGTTCTGAAAATGGTTTCATCATCGGGCAGTTTGGGCGGGAATTTATGAAACCGGGTATTGGGTTCCAAAGTTAACTGGTAAAAGGAAATATGCTTAGGATCGAGACTTATAGCCGTTTCTACGTCTATCCTGCTGCAATCTGGACTTGCACCCGGCAAGCCGAACATCAAATCCAGATTGAAGTTGTCAAAGCCTGACTGGTGAGCAATCTCGACCGCATGAATCGCTTCCTTGGACGAATGAACCCGGCCCAGTTTTTTTAATACCGCATCGTTAAAACTTTGTATACCGATTGATAAACGATTAATGCCCAGCGCCCTGAATTCGGCAAACTTGCGGCTTTCAAACGTACCCGGATTGGCTTCAAGCGTAATTTCCAGATCATCTTTAAGCACCAGCTGTTGTTCTATGCCACGCAATAACCGGTCAATCGATTCGGGGGCAAACAAGCTGGGCGTACCGCCGCCGATAAAAATACTGCTGATCGGTCGGGCGATGCTATACCGCTGGATGTCGAGCGCCAGATCATCCAGCAATGCGGTTATATAAGCCGACTCAGGCGTATCGGACTTAGTCGCGTGTGAATTAAAATCGCAATAAGGGCATTTTTGAATACACCAGGGAATGTGGATATAGAGGCTAAGCGGCGGCAAGAGATTTTTTAGCGTGTGGTTTATAATAGCCGTCAGTTTACCACATGGGCCTTTGATGAATAAGACTCCGTTTCGGCTTGTAGGGGCTGGCCTTGTGCCTGCCCATTAGCTTAAGGCAACCACAAGGGATTGCCCCTACAATGTGCTGATGACTAACTACTTCAAAGCGAGAATATATGCGACTGTTACTGGTTGAAGATGACGAAATACTGGGCGAGGGACTGGCCGAAGGCTTAAAAATGGAAGGTTATGCGGTTGACTGGCTGACCAACGGCAAGCTGGCCGACGAGGCGCTGAAACTCAATAGCTATGAATTGATCGTGCTGGATCTGAACCTTCCCGACATGGAAGGCCTGGACATTTTAAAAGCATTGCGGACGCGTAAAGACGAAACGCCGGTGATGGTATTAACCGCCAAGGATACCGTACCCGACCGCGTGGAGGGCTTGGATAGCGGCGCCGACGATTTTGTGATCAAACCGTTTGAACTGGACGAAGTTTGCGCCCGGTTAAGAGCCTTGGCCAGAAGAAACGAGGGCCGTAGCGTTCCCAATATCGAATATAAAGGCATTGTGTTGGATCCTGCCGCACATCAGGTGACCTGGAACGATGAAAAGGTTGATCTGTCGCAAAAAGAATTTGAGATCCTGAGTTTTTTAATGAGCAATATCGGCAAGGTTATTTCCCGCGCCCGGCTTGAAGAAAGCCTGTATTCCTGGGATTCGGATGTGGAAAGCAATACCGTCGAGGTTCATATTCACCATCTGAGGAAAAAACTCGACCCGTCCATTATCCGCACCGTCCGAGGTGTGGGTTACATTATCGATGAAGATTAACTTTTTAATAATAGAACGCAGATGCCAAAAGTAGGCGCCTCTAGGCGACGCTGATTATTTATGATGATGAATAAGATTCTTTTGAATTATCTGCGCTGATCATATTCATCCGCGTCATCCGCGTTCCATTTTCTACCTACTGAATAGTCCCGAGAATTAATGAATTATTCGCTACGCCAATTGTTGTTGTTTAGCCTGCTTTCCGCATCCATGTTGATCTGGGGAGTGACGGCCTATATGAGTTATAAAGTCACCCGCGACGAAGTTGCCAGTCTGTTCGATGCGGAATTGGCGCAATCGGCCAAAGTGCTGCATGTGTTTGTCGAAAGCTTAGTGCGGGAAGGTTCGCTGTCCAAGCATTGGGCGCAAACACAAACCGATGAACGTTTGCATCCCTATACCGGACGTAAAAATAAAAGACAAAGCGCCTTCCAGCTCTGGGCTAAAGAGGACGACTTGTTACTACGCTCGGGCAACCCACCTGAGTCTACAGCTCACGGCTTAAGCAAAAAAAATATTGACGATCAATTATGGGAAGTATTCGACGGGCTTTTGGAATCCAGCGCTTTAGGCCACAAATACGAAAGGAAAGTCGCTTTTCAGCTGTGGTCGAAAACCGACGGCTTATTGCTACGCTCGGAAAGCGCACCGACCTTTGCCTTTTCCTCAGCACCTCATGGATTCAGCGAAACCGAAATCGACGAGCATTTGTGGCATGTGTTCAGCATTTCCAGCTCGAACGGCGAATACGTCATTCATGTCGGCCAAAAGGAAGAAATCCGCGCTGAACTGACCGATGAAATATCGGCGCAGTTGGTGACGCAATTTCTGGTCGGCTTGCCGATTTTAGGCATCGTCATCTGGATCATCGTCGGGCATTCCTTAAAGCCGCTTAACCGATTGGAAATAGCCTTATCACGGCGGGAAGCCAGTTTCCTTAAGCCGCTATCCAGCAAAAAGCTGCCCAAGGAAATCATCCCGGTGGTCAACGAAATCAACAACCTGTTTGTTCAGCTTGAGCAGGCCTTCGAGCATGAGCGCCAGTTTACCGCCGACGCCTCGCACGAATTAAGGACGCCTTTGGCAGGGCTGCTGACCCAGGCCCAGGTAGCCATGCGCACCGGCGACGAGACAGTCCGCCATCAAGCGCTCAAACGAATCGAACAAGGCGTTAATCGCATGACCTACATGGTGCAACAGTTATTGACCTTCTCGCGCATCGAGTCCGGCACCGAATTCCTGGCTAAAGAAACCACCGTGCTCAGTCGTGAAGTAATGCGCATCATTGCAGATCTGGATCCGGCTGCGCATAAAAAACGGATACACATGGAATACGATGAGGTTAACGCGGTGCCCATTGTCGCCAACACACTGCTAATCAATATTTTGATTCGGAATATTATCGACAACGCGATCAAATATACCCCGGCTCAGGGCATGGTCAGAGTTAGCGTGATAGGGACGGAGCATCAGGTGCGGCTGTGCGTTGAAGACTCGGGGCCGGGCATAGCGCCCGATCAATATGAAAATTCGCTAAAGCGGTTTCATCGCTGCGTTGAAACCGCCAACAAAGCGCAAGGCACTGGCCTTGGCTTTTCGATAGTGCAACGGATTGCAACAATCCATGGCGCCGAGCTAGTCTTGGACGAGTCCGAATTTGGCGGCTTGAAAGTGACGGTTATATTTACCTTACCGACAAGGGCTGTGGTTAAAAAGAATCTGGGTAAATTAAGTTTTTTTACCATCAAGAAAGGCGCTTGAGGTGCGTTGTAGTACCCGCAAGGGGCATAAAGGGCGACCGGCAGGTCGCCCGATAGCGTTTAGATCAATGTCCAACCTAAATCATCCGGCTCCTCAATAACCGGATTAACCAGCGTCCCAATGCCCTCAATTTCAATCCGGGCGGTTTGCCCCGGCAGCATATAACCGCGCGGGGTCATTTTTACACCGACGCCGCTGGGCGTACCGGTGCTAATCACATCGCCCGGCTCCAGCGTCATCGCTTGCGATAAATAAGCGATCATTTCATAGCCGTTGAAAATCATCTGCCCGGTATTAGAGTTTTGCCGCAGTTCATCATCAATCCAGGTTTTTAGATTCAGGTTATGAGGATCGGCGATTTCATCGCTAGTCACCAGCCACGGCCCTAAAGGCCCATGGGTGTCGAACGATTTGCCCAAGGTAAAAGTCGGCGAACGGAACTGCCAGTCGCGCACCGAAACATCGTTGGCAATAGTAAATCCGGCAATAACTTGATGAGCCTTATCGACCGACACGTGACGGCAGCGGGTGCCGATCACAAACGCCAGCTCACCCTCATAATCGAGTTTATCGGAGACTTTAGGCCGGTGTATCGCATCGCCAGGGCCGATCACGCAGGTGCTTTGTTTGGTGAAAAAACTGGGATATTCAGGCTTATCGCGACCGGTTTCTTCGATATGGTCGGCATAGTTCAGGCTGATACCTAAGTATTTGCCCGGCCTTGGCACCGGCGCATGCAGCTTGACCTGATCCAGCGGGATACGGTCATTGCCTCTATCAATTTGCTGCTGCATTGCCTCCAGCGCACGGGTACCTGCGCTTAGAAATTCAAGCATGGTTGCCGGGATTTTAGTATTATTTTTGCTATCGACTACAAAGCCGTCAACAACAGCGCCTACGCGGGTTTCGTGATTATGAGTAAAGGTTACCAGTTTCATCAGTTAAGCCTATTCGTATAATTCCAAGTGCAACCATTATAAACGCAAGCGTAAACCCAAGAGCTTGTGCAAAAAAAAAGATATAATTAAATAATTTTAATTTAATGAGGATCAGAAAATGAATGAAAACTGGATTGCGCCTTCCATCCTGTCAGCCAATTTCGCCAAATTGGGCGAAGAAGTTGATAACGTTTTAAAAGCAGGCGCGGATGTTGTGCATTTTGATGTGATGGACAACCATTTCGTGCCCAATCTAACTATCGGGCCTTTGGTTTGCGAAGCATTGAAAAAGCACGGCGTTACCGCGCCAATTGACGTGCATTTGATGATCGAGCCGGTAGACCGCATCATCCCCGACTTCGCCAAAGCCGGAGCTGATATTATCACTTTCCATCCCGAAGCTTCCGTGCATATCGACCGTACACTGCAATTGATCAAAGATAACGGTTGCAAGGCAGGATTGGTGTTTAATCCCGGCACACCGCTGCATTACCTGGATTATGTAATGGACAAGCTGGACATGATTTTGCTGATGTCGGTTAACCCCGGCTTTGGCGGCCAGTCGTTCATCCCTTCATCACTGGATAAATTGCGTCAAGTCAGAACAAGAATCGACGATAGCGGCTTGAATATCCGCCTGGAAATCGACGGCGGCGTTAAAACCGACAATATCCGTGCGATTAAAGAGGCCGGTGCCGATACTTTCGTCGCAGGTTCTGCAATTTTCAGCCAACCGGATTACAAAAAAGTGATCGATGAAATGCGCGCTGAATTGGCTAAAGCAGGTTAAAGGCTGACATCGTTTCCACGCTCCTGCGCTCATCGTTATAAACAAGTCTGTAGAAAGAACGTCATTCCGGCAGGGATTGCCGGAATCCAGGCTACATGGACGTACACAGCTCACCATCCTTGGCACTGGATACCCGCTTCCTGGCGGGTATGACGAGTTACTTGGGTACTGATATAAAAAAGATGAGCGTCCGGCGTGGGAATGCAGCTAGTGACGCTCCAGCGTCGCGTTTGCATATACACATTGAATAACAAAAAATGACCCCAGAACAATTCAATCACTATGCCCGGCAGGGCTACAACCGTATCCCGATTTGCCGCGAAGTGCTGGCCGATTTGGATACGCCCTTGAGCGCCTATCTGAAACTGGCCGACGGCTCTTATTCCTATTTGTTCGAATCGGTACACGGCGGTGAGCAGTGGGGTCGCTATTCGATCATCGGCCTGCCCTGCCTTACCATCGTCAAAATCACTGGCAACCAAATCCGTCTGGAACAAAACGGCGAACTGCTGGAATCGGTCACGCACGACAATCCGCTGATCTGGATCGAGCAGTTCAAGGAGCGCTACAACGTTCCCGACATTGACACCCTGCCCCGTTTTAATGGCGGTCTGGTCGGCTATTTCGGCTATGAAACCATCGGCTATATCGAACCGAAATTGCGTGGCACAGCAAAACCCGACCCGCTGGGCAATCCCGACATTCTGCTGATGGTGTCGGAAGAAATGCTGGTGTTCGATAACCTGTCCGGCAAAATGTTGCTGCTGACTCACGCCAATCCTGACGAAGCCAATGCCTATGACCGCGCACGGACACGGGTGGATGATTTGGCCGTCAAACTGCGCGAACTGCAAGCCAAACCGGCA
Source organism: Candidatus Methylobacter oryzae (assembly GCA_945861405.1). Classification (GTDB taxonomy): domain Bacteria; phylum Pseudomonadota; class Gammaproteobacteria; order Methylococcales; family Methylomonadaceae; genus Methylobacter_A; species Methylobacter_A oryzae_A. Next base: position 15,474 of record CAMAUL010000057.1, read on the forward strand.
AATCATCATGCACCCAAAAAGGTAGAAGAGGCCGATTTTATCTCCGGCTTTACCCAACAGGGCTTTGAAGATGCGGTACTGAAAGCCAAAGAATACATCACCGACGGCGACATCATGCAGGTGGTGTTGTCGCAACGCATGTCCATCCCCTACACCGCCTCTCCGCTTAATTTATACCGGGCTTTGCGCTGTTTGAATCCTTCGCCGTACATGTTTTACCTGAACCTGGATGATTTCCATATCGTCGGTTCGTCGCCGGAAATCCTGGTCAGGCTGGAAGACAATATGGTCACAGTCCGCCCGATTGCCGGTACCCGCCGTCGCGGCGAAACGCCGGAACAGGATCTTGAGCTGGAACAAGAGCTGCTGGCCGACCCCAAAGAGCTGGCCGAGCATTTAATGCTGATCGACTTGGGCCGCAACGATGTAGGCCGGGTCGCCCAAATCGGCAGCGTACAGTTGACCGATAAGATGATCGTCGAACGTTATTCGCACGTGATGCATATCGTCTCCAACGTCACCGGACAATTGCAGCAAGGCGACAACGCTTTTGACGTGCTGGCAGCGACTTTCCCCGCAGGCACCGTCAGCGGCGCGCCGAAAATTCGCGCGATGGAAATTATCGACGAACTGGAACCGGTCAAACGCGGCGTTTATGCGGGTGCCGTCGGCTACATAGCCTGGTCGGGGAACCTCGATACCGCGATCGCAATCAGAACCGCCGTGATCAAAAACAACATGTTACATATACAAGCCGGTGCCGGTATCGTTTACGATTCCGTACCCAGAAACGAATGGGATGAAACCATGAATAAAGGCCGCGCAATTTTCCGCGCTGTGAGTATGGTCGAAGCAGGATTGGAAGGAGAGCAATCATGAGCGCCGTCAAAATCCCCCCTAGCCCCCCTTTTACAAAGGGGGGGATAAAAGTGGTCATGGTCGATAACTACGACTCGTTCACTTACAACCTGGTGCAATATTTCGGCGAGCTAGGCGCCGATGTCACCGTGGTGCGTAACGACCAAGTAACCGTAGCAGACATAGAAAAACTGGCGCCCGATAAACTGGTAATTTCCCCCGGCCCCTGCACGCCCAAAGAAGCGGGCATCTCCGTTGAAGCCATTTTAAAGTTTGCCGGCAAAACCCCTATCCTGGGTGTTTGCCTCGGCCATCAAAGCATCGGCTATGCGTTCGGCGGCAATATCGTCCATGCCAAAAGCATCATGCACGGCAAAACCTCGCTTATTTTTCATAAGGATCAAGGCGTATTCAAAGGGCTTAACAACCCGTTTACCGCCACCCGCTATCATTCGCTGGTTATCGAACAGGCAACCATTCCCGATTGCCTGGAAATAACCGCCTGGACGCAAGACGAAGCAGGCAAACTTGATGAAATCATGGGCGTAAGGCACAAACAGCTGGATATTGAAGGCGTGCAATTTCATCCTGAGTCGATTTTGACCGAGCATGGGCATGATATGTTGAGGAACTTTTTGGAAAGGTGAATGTAACAAGTGGCTAAATCAAGCCATCGTTAAATATTGAAAACTACTTATGCTACATTACAGCAGTCAACGCATTGCAACAGGAGTGCAAGCTTCGCCTAAAGCGCCTACTTTTGGTGCTTGTGCTAGCAGGCGAAGCCTGCACTCCAGTGGTCAGTAACTTTATTCCGTCAAATTTATCCGCCGGAAACGCCACCTCGCGCTACGCGCTTGGATGGTTTTATTCCGGCCTACGTCTGACATTAATCAGGAGTGCATCATGAACCGTATAGTCTGGCTATTTCTAAGCGCAGTATTGTTTGCATCAATCACTCAGGCAAAACCGTTAACCCCTGAACAGGTGCCGGAACCGCTCAAACCTTGGATAGCCTGGGTATTGCAGGATAACCCTGAGTCCCCCTGCCCTTTCATCTACAACAGTTACGAGCAAAAACGCTGTAGCTGGCCGACTCAAACTCAGTTGGATTTAACAACCGGGAAAGGCGTTTTTTCGATGAGCTGGACGGTGTATCAAGACAGCTGGATCAGCTTGCCGGGCGATAAAACACACTGGCCGCTTAATGTGACGGTGGATAACAAGACCGCTCTGGTTATGGATAAGGACGGCGTACCTTCGGTCAAACTGACTGCGGGTTTGCCGCATCAGATCAAGGGCGGGTTCTTGTGGACCGCCATGCCGGATAACTTAAAGATTCCCGACGACACCGGACTGATTGATCTGCGCATCAACGGCCAAAACATCCCGACACCGACTATTAAAGATGGACAACTGTGGTTGAAAGAAAGCGAGACTGGTTTAAAGAAACCGGAAAACATCCAGAACAACCTGGATATTCAGGTATTCCGAAAAATCGTTGATGAAGTGCCCACACAGGTTTTGACCCGGCTGGTGCTGGAAGTCTCCGGCGAGCAACGCGAAGTCAAATTGCCACGTCCGATCCTGGACGGCTTTATCCCTCTGAGTTTGGAAAGCCCGTTGCCCGCACGCCTCGAACCCGATGGGCAGCTATTGATCCAGCTACGTCCCGGCCATTGGCAGCTCGATATACTGGCGCGGAACAGCAAGGAGCTGTCTGTACTTCCGCTCAAGGGTGACCAACCGGTCGTCCCTACAGGGCAAGACATCCGCTGGCCGGAATCGGAAATATGGGCATTCGAGGCGCGCCCCCAACTGCGCGTTGTTGAAATCGAACAGCTCAGCGCCATCGATCCCAGCCTGACCAATTTGCCGGATGAATGGAAAAACCTCCCGGCCTATAAAATCAACCAAGGCCAGTCTATGGGTTTTAAAACCATACGCCGGGGCGACCCGGAGCCTGAACCCAACCAACTCAATCTATCCAGAAAGCTATGGCTGGATTTCGACGGAGAGGGCTATACAGTCAATGACACGATCACTGGCAACATGACCCGAGGTTGGCGGCTGATCACCCTGCCGCAAACGCAGCTGGGCAGAGTCACCTTAAACGGCAGCAACCAGTTTATTACCCAGGACAAATCCGGCAAGCAAGGCGTGGAAGTCAGAACCGGCACGATAACGCTGGATGCCGACAGCCGCGCCGTCGGCCCGGTGGGTTCCATTAGCGCCGTGGGTTGGGAGCAGGATTTTCACACGGTCAGAGCCGAACTGAACCTGCCGCCGGGCTGGCGTTTGCTGGCGGCCAGCGGCGTGGACAATGTGCCCGACAGCTGGATTTCCCGCTGGACCTTGCTGGACTTGTTCCTGGTGTTAATCGCCGCGCTGGCAACCGGCAGGCTGTGGAATCCCTATTGGGGAGGCCTCGCCTTGGTCACCCTGGTATTGATCTGGCATGAGCCGGACTCGCCCCGGTTCGTCTGGCTGAATATTCTGGCCTCAACCGCATTGATCAAGGTATTGCCGCAAGGCCGGTTGTTAAAATTTATCAGCTGGTATCGCAATGCTTTCTGGCTGGCGTTAATCATGGTGTGCTTGCCTTTTATGGTGGAGCAGGTGCGCACCGGGCTTTATCCGCAACTGGAAAATCCCGATCAAGCCATCCAAATGCAAAGCTTCCAAGATAACGGCATGGTCGGCAGGGTCGCCGAAATGAGTCTACCGGCCCCGGCCTCTCAGGCGATCAGCGAGATGAAAGAAGAGCTGGCAAAGAGATCGATGTCAGCTGATTCCGCATCGTCTTATGGCACTACAGAAAAGGCGGTCGATTTTGACCGCATCGACCCTAAAGCCAAGGTGCAGACCGGCCCCGGCCTGCCGCAATGGCAATGGCACAAGGTGCTGCTGTCATGGAACGGTTCGGTAGACGCCCAGCAACAACTGCACTTATGGTATTTAACCCCGACGCTGACCCTGCTGCTGAACTTCGCCCGCGTGATTTTAGTCGCGACGCTAGCCTTGCTGATGTTCGGCGTTGCGGAGAAGTTCAAGTTTAAATCCATCAAAACAGCAACTCCGCTGCTGCTGTGGTTCTTGCTGTTGCCGATGCTATCCATGCCATCGCCCAAAGCCTATGCCGAACTTCCCGACAAAGCCATGCTGGATGAGCTGCGTAACAAGCTGCTGGAAAAACCGGAGCCGCCGGACTGCTTGCCGAGCTGCGCGCAAATTCAGCAGATGAAAATTACCATTACCGATAAGGAACTGGCAATCGCCCTGCAAATCCATGCCCAACAATCCGTCGCTATTCCATTACCCGCCGAATATGAGCAATGGTTTCCCAGCCAAGTCTTGGTCGACGGCAAAATCGCGCCAGGGCTTTATCGCGATGATAACGGCTTGTGGCTTAACCTGAACGAAGGCGAGCACCAGGTTGTGCTGGGCGGAGCGGTGCCGTTGTTAAGCAAATTCACCCTGCCTTTGCCGTTAAAGCCGAACTGGGTCGACATTCAAAATACCGGCTGGCAAGTCATCGGCCTACAGGAAAATAGCGAGGTAGACGACCAACTGCAATTTAGCCGCATCAATCAAACCCAGCAGCAAAAAGACCCGTCAAAGCGCGTAAGCGAATCGACGCTGGAGCCGGGCGCATTGCCGCCGTTTGTCAGGATTGAGCGCACCCTGCAACTGGGTCTGGACTGGCGGGTTGCCACCCGGATCGTCCGCGTTTCACCGGCCGATTCCGCCGTGATATTGGCCGTGCCCTTGCTGGCGGTGGAATCGGTGACCACCCCCGGCATCCGCGTTAAAGACGGTAAAGTCGAGGTCAATATCCCGGCACAGCAAACCGAATTGCAATGGGAATCCACGCTGGAAAAGTCGGAAAAAATCGATTATGCCGCAACACAAACAGAACAATGGATAGAGGTGCTGAAAGCCGACATCAGCCCAATCTGGCATGTCGAAACATCCGGCATCGCGATGATCCATCTTAACAACACCGGGCAATGGCTGCCTGAATGGCATCCTTGGCCGGGCGAGAAAATCACCCTGCAAATCACCCGCCCCGCTGCGGTGGAAGGGCAAACGCTGACCATCGACAACAGCCACCTAAGCATCAAACCGGGGCAGCGCAACCAGGAAGCCGAATTAAACATCAGCTTAAGAAGCTCGCAAGGGTCGCAACACACAATCATCCTGCCGGAACAAGCCGTGCTGCAAAGCGTCGCCATCAACGGTCAAAACCAACCCCTCAGGCAGGAAGGCCGAAAGCTCACAGTACCGGTCAATCCCGGCAAACAGGAAGTCTCAATCGGCTGGCGGGAAGCAACCGGCATCAGCACTATCCTGACTACGCCTCAGGTGGACTTAGACGCGACCAGCGTCAATGCCAATCTGAATATCGGTTTGGGCCAAGATCGCTGGGTGTTATTTGCAATGGGGCCGAAACTCGGGCCTGCAGTGTTATTCTGGGGCGTACTGCTTGTTATTTTGATGCTATCGCCAGGACTCGGCAAAATCCCGCTGACGCCGTTAAAAGCCCGGCACTGGTTTTTGTTGTTGATAGGGCTTAGCCAAATACCCCTTGAGTCTGCGGGCATCGTCGTTGCCTGGTTGATGCTGCTGGGCTGGCGCAAGACGCAGCAGGCATCCGGCTTACGCTATTTTAACGCGCTGCAAGTTATGCTCGGCCTGTTAACCGTGGTATCGCTGGGCCTGTTGTTTTTGGCGGTCGAGCAGGGTTTGCTGGGTTCGCCCGATATGCAGATCATCGGCAACCAGTCCTCGGCGTTCAACTTAAACTGGTATCAGGACAGGACACCTTCGACCTTGCCCAGCGCGACGCTGATCTCGGTGCCGCTGATCGTGTACCGAGTGTTGATGCTGCTCTGGTCGCTATGGCTGGCCGTGTCATTGCTGAACTGGCTGAAATGGGGTTGGGAGTGTTTTTCAAGTAACGGGTTGTGGAATAAGGCCACAACCAAAAAGAAAGCGGTAGTCGTCGAACCGGAAGACAAGTGGTTAGCCGACGAGCCGAAAGAGAAAGATCGATAGGGGCAACCGGCCAACCGCCTCCTATTGCTATGTCATCAAGTTAAAAAACGCCGTCATCCCGGCAGGGAATGCCGGGATCCACGACTACATGGATGCAGGAGATAGAGCAACGCAGGAGCAGTTGCCGAGATGCCATGAATGGCAATATTAAATCAGGCTAAGAATCTTGTCTGACGAGACTACTTTTTTGAGCTATTTTTTAGAAAAATGGCGATTTCCACACGTTCACTCCAGCACATCCCTGTGCTCTGGATCCCGGCATTCCCTGCCGGGATGACGTGCTGTTTAAGTGCTTATGCCTTTGCCGAGAACCTTCTAAAAACACAATCCCAACCATACGGAATAATCAACCCCAACATCCAATGTCAACTTTCCGCTTCCAGCAGTTTTCCGTATTACAACAACACTCCGGCATGAAAATATGCACTGATGCCGTTTTATTCGGCGCAATGGCCCCGGTCAATCCGGGCGACCGCGTACTGGACATTGGCACCGGCACTGGAGTGCTTGCATTAATGACAGCCCAACTCGGCGCGGCGAAAGTCACCGCCGTGGAGTTGACCGAAGAAGCTTTTAAAGAGGCCGACATCAACTTCAACAACAGCCCGTGGGCAAAGCGCCTTGAAGCCGTACACCAGGACATTCAAAGCTATGCCTTAAACTCTTCCTTAACAGACGACCGGCAATACGACCTGATCATCAGCAACCCGCCGTTTTTTGAGAACCACCTAAAAACCGTCGATACCCTTAGAAATACCGCCCGGCACACCGGCCAACTGCCCTTTGCCGATTTGATCAGTATTGCCGAACAATTATTATCTCCGCAGGGTTTGTTTTACCTGTTGATTCCCGCGCAAGCAGTCGCCAAGTTTTCCGCCCAGGCCTTAGCGGCAGGGTTTTATTTGATCCAGCAAACCGATTTCCGAGGCTATGCGCATAACGAAGCCAAAGTATCCGCGCTGACTTTCAGTCGCACAGCTGCAGTATGTACGGCAAGGTTGCTGACGATTTATGAATCCCATAATGTTTATAGCTCAGACAGTGAAACTTATTTGGCGGATTTTTTGTTGCGGTTTACCAAAGACCAGCCTATTTAACCTGCCCGGTACCAAAATGGACGGAGATAACAACGGCGATCCCTGTAAAAGACAATGGTGTGGTTAATTGGGGCTTGCAAGATCTAGTTGCAAAAATTAGGCGCTAGTACCCAGCTTCTGAAATACATCCGATAACCTAAACAAGCAGAGGTTTGCCGATATAAGTCCATCGAAACGGTTTTGCCAAGGTCTCATTAAAAAATTCTATGAATGCCCTAATACGTTGGTTCAACACCTCAGTTGATGAG
>CAMAUL010000058.1 GCA_945861405.1 Candidatus Methylobacter oryzae
AAGAGTGCAGGAAGTCAATAAAGTTGACTAAAATAGTAAAGTATTCAAGGCGACATTCTATATAACCTTAAATATCAATTAATTAAAGTAATATTTCACCAAGAATCCATCAGATTGTCTATGGATTTTGGCTTAAGTTTATAGGATTGCTCTCGAATATACCTGATTACCACGGGGTAACAACAATATATTACTCCCTTCTTACTCTAAAACCGTTTAACTTTAAAGTCATGTAGGGGGCGCATCGCGCACCATTTTATAAACGCCATTAGATCAGACATCGAAAAGGGGCGCGATGCGCCCCCTACCCAGCTTTTGTTGCCCAACATTTAAGCGTATTGATGTCGAGTATAATCAGGTCTTTATGCTATATGACTCTGAACCCAATTATTCTAAGCATACATAAGGCGACGCCCCTTAGGCTCAGGAATTGGATCGCCGAACTCTTTTGCGGTATCCAGCCAAAGCCCAATAGCCTCATTTGCATTCGCCAGCGCTTCTTCTTGGGAGTTGCCATGCGCCATGCAACCAGGAAGTTCAGGGACTTCGGCGATAAAAGCGCTATCTTCCTTGCTCCAATATAAAATGGTCTCGTATTTGTATGTCATATTTCACCTGCTAGATGGTATTTGATGATTATGAATCGGACTTGCCGAACCTGATATGGCTTCGCTTTACTGTCATCCTGCTGAAGATTTAGTTTCTCTTCGATGCCATCTTTTCGATAAACATGATGGCTTCCGCGTATCCGCTCATCAAAGCCTAAACGAATCAATAATCCACGGAGATCATCGAATGGAATGTTCGCATCCGAAGTTCCACGAAGAATCTTATCGATTAATTTATCGTATTTTCCCATCGAAAGAGACTAACTTAAAAGGTTAGATCACGCAAGCACCACGTCCACCCGCCGGTATTGACCAATGCGTAGCGCTTCAGCGGTTTGGCCCTCCAGGTGCTGACCTTCCACGGTCTGCATGCTTCCGTCCCGCCCATGTAACAGGTAGCGGCAGGGTTCTACTGCTACGTCGCCGAAAGTATCTTGGCGCGTGGGGTTGATGTAGACCAGCAAGGTTGTTCCCAATAAAGCGCAGGCCGTGCTGTCCGCTGGCAATGTTTCTTCAAAACCGAACGGATTAACGCATTGCTCGCTCGTAGAGAAAAATGTCTTCGACAAGACCGGTGCGGGTCTGAATAGCAACTTTCCGTCTTCGAACACAAAGGGAGCCGCCCCCAGGAAAAGATGCGTCCAAAGGTGCAAAAACTCTACCGTGGAACCGGAAAGACGCGCTACGCAACCCCGTCCGTGTTGCCGAGGATCGATGGCGAATCCGCTGCTGACCAGGAAGCTGGAGTTTTCGACCGGGTTGCGGCCGTATTCCATCGGGTCGCGGAAAGCCACCAGCAGCTGTTCGATTTGGCCGTAAAACTCCTCGATTAACCCGGCCCGAACCATTTCCAGCACGAATTTGTAATGCATGTGCAGGAAGATGGAGCCGTTCTCCAGCCAGCCGTAGTTGAATACCCCGATCCGTCCCAGATCCAGCGCGTTTTCCCCGAGCGGTTCATTGACGCGGTACATGCCCAGCTTCTTGTCGAACAGTTCGGAGTTGCGCGCCGCGTCGTATAAGCGCCGGACTTCCGCCGGTTCGGCGATGCGCAGGGCATGGACGAAGCCTTCCAGAAACAGCGGCAGCGGTTTTTGTTTGAAGCGGGTCACGACAGCCTTGCCGTCCGCGATTTCCTGATACTGCTCGGCCTCATAGGAGAAATAGGTGACGATACCTTCCGGCGTTCGGGCTTGATCGATCGCAGCATCCAGATAGCTCGAAACCGTCGCCAGGAAGTTTTGCACCGCAACAACTGGGAGGACTTGTTCGGCACCGTCAAAGCCCATGAACACCTTTTTCCGATAGGCTTCCTTTTTGGCTCCGCTTTCCTGCCAGAATAATTCGGGAGTCAGGTTGGAACGATTTAACAGCGCTGCCAATCCCGATATAAAGTCAGCCAGCTCGGTCGGCAGGGAAAAGTCTCCCACGACATCGGCCAGGGCTTTTGCGGTAAAGTCCACTAGGCGCTTGAGTTCAATGGTTTCATTCACCGAAGAGCCAAAAATGCCGGGCAGGCCGTTCAAGGCATCGCACCAGCCTGGGCGATCCGCCTCCATTTCTATGCCTACGCCGAACGGATCCAGCGTGGACAGCTTGTTGGCTACCAGGGTGAGGATTTTTGCCAGCAGCGTGGTGTAAACGATCTCGCCGTGGCCGCCTTGCGCACGGACTTGGTGGCGGCGATGGGGTCGGGAGTTGATCAGGGATTCTTTCTCTGGGCTGCCCTGCACCGCGCCGTATTGGCGGACGCCGTTGGGCGTCACCACGTATTTTTGGCTGCGCGGGACGACAAAATGGGTGGAATCAAAAAAGGTGTAGGTCTTGTCCAGGAACAATCCGGGCAATCGATCTGGAAAAATGGCCGCGTAGCTAATCAGCAAATCCACCAGATAAGTCCAGTGATCCGACCAATAGCCCCGGTCGAATTCAGCATCCTCCACTTCCTGCGCTTGCGCCAAAATTTCCTTGATGATCGGTTCCGGGTTTTCCGTAGCGCCTTCAAGCACCTGCCATAATTCCGCGTACTTAAACTCGCGGAACAGCAGTTGTTCCAGATTAGCAAACCGGGTGAAATGCTGAGAAAGGGCTTGAGGAGCGTCCACGACAAAACGCGAGTTGCGCAACGAACAGGGATTGCAGCCGTCCGCCTGGATCAGGTTGAAGAAATAGCGGATGTTTTTAACATCCAGGGTGGGATCGAAAAACACGTCCATCCTGCGGTTTTGCAGCACATCGCGGAAATCGCCGTTGCCTTCGGAAAACGGCGTGTCCTGCACCAGAAAGTCGTTGTAATCCCTTTCCAGATCGCCGTGCTTGCGGCCAAATAGATACAATTGCGCGCCTCCCGGCACCTTCGTCGGAAACCCGCCGCGCAAACCATTGTCCAGATAACACTGCCGGGCATGGGCATCGAACAGCGGCTTGGCCGTCGCGGTAAAGATCCGTTGCGTGATGCCCTCGATCAAGCGGCGGTTCACTTCCCGCTTGGCTTCGAAGTAATCGTCTTGGTCAGCCTCCGCTATGAATTGCTCAAACACCGACTGCGATTGGGCATGACCGTAAAAGCCGTAAAAGACTTGGCTTTGTCCCGGCTGGAGTTCGAAGGTCAACGCCTGGAAAGCCGACGGCGTTTGATTGCCAGCCACCTGATTAGCGAAATCCAGACTCTCACTGCAAAAAAACCGTTCCGGTCTGGAAAAATCCCCGGCCAAGCCGAAAATCCTCTCCGCGTCTACGAGCACACGGGTGCGCCCGCCGTTCAAAAATCCGGCGAAGAAATTGCAGGCAATCACCTGCTCCACTTGCGGCGAGTCGGTAGGCCATACTTTCAGCCGGTAAAAAGGCAAGTTTTCCTCGACACCCTCGACACGCATGAAGGCTTCAGAAGTTCGGCTCATGAACTTGAGTATCCATTGATTCATGCCAAAGGGAAGCACTTGCGGCAAACCGTCGACGATCTCTATCTTTCTGGCCTGCCCTAATGTATTGACGATCTCGACGCGCCGCAGCAAACCTGCCACCGGCGCCTCCGGCAAGGTAAACATATCGGCTCTACTGCTAAGGCCCAACTGCGGATTGATCTCTTCCACGCCGACCTCATGGGGAGTGACGTAAAGACGTTGCTTGACCCCTGCTCCCGCCCCGCGCTGAAAAGGCTCGTGAGTCAGAATTCTATCGCCATCGGTAATCTTGAGAAACGTCCTAAATCCCCGTGACGGTGTCAGTTGATAAGCCTTGTCGGCAGGGAAAAACTCCAAAAAGGCCCCGTCCTTGTTGCGCACCCCAAAACTCGCTACGGCCTGCCCCCGGTTGACATAAAATGCCCAGGCAGGGCGACCCATGACACCTGCGATGCCGGGCAAAAAGCTGGCAAAAGGGGCAAGGTCGTTGTACTGGTCAATGACGAAGCGATTATCAGCATCTAAGGCATAGCGGGGTTGATTCATGGGGTTGCACCTTTTTATTTTAATATTGGGTCGGCGGTTTTGAGCGTAAAGCAAGGCCTAAGGAAGCGCTGAACAAATCATTTCCGCTCGTGGTTCGACAAGCTCACCACGAACGGAATCAATATGTTACCGTTCATCCTGAGCTTGTCGAAGGATTTAATCAGCGCGTCCCTAAGTTTCAGATAATTAATTATGTTTGGGTTAATCGCAATCATCCAAAAGTAGACCCGTTCCAACCCCAGAACTCAGCAGGACACGCGCTAAACTCTATATAAACACGCTCCGCCGAAAGTTGTAACTCGCTGGCTAACAATTGGGGAATAGCAGCTGAAAGCAATTTGGCTTGTTGGGCGCTAAGGCCGATGCTTTTGCATTCGACATAAGCTAACGGTTCGCTGCTGCCCCCAAACAGCATGTCTTTGTCACCGATTAGCTCAACCATCACATAACGCTCAGGTTTGCCGGTCTCCTTGGCGAGCAGCTGCGAAAATTGGCTTAATAATTTTGGCGACTGCTCTTTGCTGATTGCAGCATTGGTTGTTAATTTTAAATATGGCATAAAATCCTCTCATCTGCGTGGCTAGACTAATAATGCATTATGAATAAGCGCTTTATTTTTAGGGCAAGTTTAACGTAACTCTGGTCGCCCTTGTTGATTCCAACAAAAAATAAAATATAGGCTTATTCGTGAACAGTTTGTTGCAAAAAAGCAGGCAAATCATTATAAGGCGCTGTATTTAAAAAAAATTCATTATAAATAGCCACATAGCGGATACCGATTAAAACACTTACCTTTTTTGTCCATTTTATAGCATTTTTACAGCCAAAATATCTTATGTTATGCTACCCGGCACACTTAAATACGCAACAGCACGGATCTGCCGTTGTTTTTAATTCGGATGGATACGCCATATCGAGATGACCATGACAGAATCAGGCTCTACGCAAGCTACCGTGCAAGAAATAATCGCCGCACTTAAAGACAAGCCCGGCGCACTTTTACCTATTCTGCATGGCGTACAAGATGCTTTGGGTTATATCCCGGCTGGCAGCGTTCCTGATATCGCCACGGCGTTGAATCTTTCCCGCGCCGAAGTGCATGGCGTCATCAGCTTTTACCACTATTTCAGGAACACGCCTCCGGGCAAGCAAACCATCCATCTTTGCCGCGCGGAATCGTGCCAAGCGATGGGAGGACGGCAGCTGGAAGAGCATGTTAAAGCCAAGCTGGACATTGATTTTCATGAAACGACTGCGGACGGCAAATTCTCCCTGGAGCCTGTTTACTGTTTGGGCAACTGCGCCTGTTCACCTGCCATGCAAATCGGCAAGGAAATTTACGGCCGAGTAACAGCAGACAGCTTTGATGCGACCATCGCCAATACGGAGGCATCAGCATGAGTATCACTATTTATGTTCCATGCGATTCCAGCGCCGTATCATTGGGTGCTGAGCGCGTTGCCAAGGCCATTGCCCTGGAAGCCGCAAAGCGCAGCATTGATATTAATCTGGTTCGCAACGGTTCAAGAGGCATGTACTGGCTGGAACCGCTGGTTGAAGTGGCTACCGCTAAAGGACGCATAGCTTATGGCCCTGTCCAGCCCGGAGACGTGTCTGGTTTGTTCGATGCAGGCTTCACCGAAGGCGGCGCTCATGCATTATCCTTAGGCCTAACCGAAGAGATTGATTATTTCAAGAAACAGCAGCGCCTGACCTTTGCCCGAATCGGCAAAACAGACCCGATCAGCTTGACCGATTATGTTGCAAATGACGGCTATCGCGGCCTGAAAAATGCGCTATCCATGACCCAAGCGAACATCGTCAAAGCAGTCACCGATTCAGGTTTACGCGGTCGCGGCGGCGCAGCCTTTCCAACCGGCATAAAATGGAACACGGTGCTTAACGCCCCTTCCCTACAAAAATACATCATCTGCAATGCCGATGAAGGCGATTCCGGCACCTTTTCCGACCGCATGGTTATGGAAGGCGACCCGTTCGTGTTAATCGAAGGCATGACCATTGCAGGTTTAGCAGTCGATGCGACCCAAGGTTATATCTACCTGCGCATAGAATACCCTCACGCTTTCGAGATACTAAGTGCCGCGATTGCCACCGCTTATAAAGAAGGTTACCTGGGCGACAATATTCAAGGCAGCGGCAAAACGTTCAATCTGGAAGTCAGACTGGGAGCGGGCGCTTATGTCTGCGGCGAAGAAACCTCATTAATGGAAAGCCTGGAAGGCAAACGCGGCTTGGTGCGCTTCAAACCGCCCTTGCCTGCCATTAGCGGTTTGTTTGGCAAACCCACGGTAGTCAACAACGTTATTTCGCTGGCTTCAGTGCCGGTTATCCTGGATAAAGGCGGCGATTATTACCGAGATTTCGGCATGGGTCGTTCACGCGGTACCTTGCCGGTACAATTAGCAGGCAACATCAAGCGCCCCGGCTTGGTCGAACTGGGCTTTGGCTTGACCCTGCGCGAATTGCTTTATGATTTCGGCGGCGGTTCCGCTTCCGGCCGACCGATTCGGGCAGTTCAGGTTGGCGGCCCGCTTGGCGCTTACCTGCCCGAAGCGCAATTTGATACTCCCCTGGATTACGAAGCCTTTGCCGCGAACTGGACGGTACTGGGGCATGGCGGCATTGTCGTTTTTGACGACACGGTCAATATGGCCCAAATGGCTCGCTACAGCATGGAATTTTGCAAAATCGAATCTTGCGGCAAATGTACACCTTGCCGCATCGGCTCCACCCGTGGCGTAGAAGTCATGGACGACATTATTAACGGTCGCAACCTCGAAAAAAACATCCCCTTGTTACGTGATCTTTGCGACACCTTACTCAACGGCTCCCTCTGTGCATTAGGCGGTATGACGCCCTACCCTGTGCTGAGCGCTTTAAATCATTTTCCAGAAGATTTTTGGGTAAATGCGTAACATGGCATTGTCAAATGACAAAACATGACAAGTTATTGCAGTCTATTTTCAATGTCACTATTTCGATAAGGTTTGAAGATGCTTGTAAAGTGGCCGAATTGATTGGATTTTCTCGAAAAAGCGGTCAAGGTTCTCACGTTGTTTATGGGAGGGATGATGAAATCAAGCTGCTTAATTTCCAAAATCGGAATGGCACTCTCAAACCCTATCAACTTCGACAGTTGCGGGACATGGTAAAAAAATATGGCAACCAATAAATACTTGATTGAAGTTTTTTGGAGTGATGATGACGAAGGTTATATCGCTATCGCTCCCGATTTGCCGGGTTGCAGCGCCTTTGGAGACACGCCAACTGAGGCAATCCAAGAAATGAACGACGCTATAACTGCATGGATGCAGGCATGGACAGCAATGGGGCGAGAGCCGCCAGAGCCAACATCGAAGCCAAGACCAGCAATGGCAGCATAAATTTTGTGTTCCGCTTCTTAAGCGATAACAACGACCAGATATAAGCCTGTGACACGAGGAAAACACCATGAGCATCAATAAAGAAAAAGATTTTGGCACCCCGGCCGCTACCAGCGAAAACATGGTTACGCTGGAAATTGATGGTTTTAAGGTGACGGCTCCTGCAGGCACCTCGGTCATGCGGGCGGCGGCAAGCATCGGCATTGAAATCCCCAAATTATGCGCAACCGACAGCATCGAACCGTTCGGTTCCTGCCGTCTTTGCGTGGTGCAAATCGAAGGCGGCAAGGGTATGCCCGCATCCTGCACGACGCCGGTTGCGGAAGGCTTGAAAATCGTCACCCAGAATAAAAAACTGGCCGATGTGCGTCGCGGCATCATGGAACTGTATATTTCCGATCACCCGCTGGACTGCTTGACCTGCTCGGCCAATGGCGATTGCGAACTGCAAGATATGGCAGGCGTAGTCGGCTTGCGCGAAGTGCGTTACAACCCGGTTGAAACGCATCTGAACGCCGTCAAAGACCAAAGCAACCCCTACTTCAGCTTCGACCCCAGCAAATGTATCGTTTGTTCGCGTTGCGTCAGGGCCTGCGAAGAAACCCAAGGCACGTTTGCGTTAACCATCGATGGTCGCGGCTTCGATTCCAAAGTATCGCCCAGCCAGAACCAGCCTTTCCTGGATTCTGAATGCGTCTCTTGCGGCGCTTGCGTCCAAGCCTGCCCCACTGCGACACTGATGGAAAAATCGGTGATCGACAACGGCCAGCCTGAACATGCGATAGTAACCACCTGCGCGTATTGCGGCGTCGGCTGCTCGTTCAGGGCGGAAATGAAGGGCGAACAAGTCATCCGCATGGTTCCCGCCAAAGACGGCAAGGCCAATCACGGCCATTCCTGCGTCAAGGGCCGTTTTGCGTTCGGTTATGCTACGCACAAAGACCGCATCACCAAGCCGATGATCCGCGCCAGCATTAAAGATGCGTGGCAGGAAGTCAGCTGGGAGGAAGCGATTAACCATGCCGCCTCGGAATTAAAACGCATCCAGGCCAAATACGGCAAAGACTCGATTGGCGGCATTACTTCTTCCCGTTGCACCAACGAAGAAGTTTTCATTATGCAAAAACTGATACGCGCCGGTTTCGGCAATAATAATGTCGATACCTGCGCACGGGTTTGCCATTCGCCGACCGGTTATGGATTGAAACAAACTTTTGGTGAGTCATCCGGCACTCAGGATTTTGATTCGGTCATGAAAGCCGATGTGGTGCTAGTTATCGGTGCCAATCCGACCGACGGTCATCCGGTATTCGGTTCGCTGTTGAAAAAGCGCCTGCGTCAGGGCGCAAAACTGATCGTCATTGACCCGCGTGAGATCGACCTGATCAAATCGCCGCACGTCAAAGCCAGTCATCACCTGAAATTGCGCCCCGGCACTAATGTCGCAATGATCAATGCGCTAGCGCATGTGGTCATCACCGAAAACCTAGCTGACGAGGCCTTTGTCAACGCCCGTTGCGATGTCGCCGCTTTCGCCAAATGGAAAGCCTTTATTAGCGATGAGCGCCATTCACCGGAAGCTTCCGAGTCCGTTACCGGCATTCCTGCCGCCGAGCTTAGAGCCGCCGCACGGCTTTATGCGACCGCAGGCAACGGCGCGATTTATTATGGTCTCGGCGTAACCGAACACAGTCAGGGTTCGACCACCGTGATCGGTATTGCCAACCTAGCGATGGCCACCGGTAATTTGGGCCACGACGGCGCAGGCGTTAATCCGTTACGCGGACAAAATAACGTGCAGGGTTCTTGCGATATGGGTTCATTCCCGCACGAGTTCCCCGGCTACCGCCACGTCTCCGATCCTGCAACGCACCAACTGTTTGAACACGCTTGGCAGGCTGAACTCAGCACCGAGCCGGGCCTGCGTATCCCCAACATGTTCGAGGCGGCATTGGACGGCAGCTTCATGGGCCTGTACTGCGAAGGCGAAGACATAGCCCAATCCGACCCGGATATTAAACACGTTCATGCCGCGTTACGGGCCATGGAATGCGTGATCGTGCAGGACATATTCCTGAACGAGACCGCCAAATTCGCCCATGTTTTCCTGCCCGGCTCGTCCTTTTTGGAAAAGAACGGCACCTTCACCAATGCCGAGCGCCGCATCTCACCGGTGCGCAAAGTCATGTCGCCGCTGGCCGGTTACCAGGATTGGGAAGTCACCCAAATGCTGGCCAATGCGCTGGGTTATCCGATGAATTACAGCCATCCGTCAGAAATCATGGATGAAATCGCCCGACTGACTCCCAGCTTTACCGGCGTCAGCTACGAAAAAATCGACCGCCTCGGCAGTGTGCAATGGCCGTGCAATGATGAAACGCCGGAAGGCACGCCGATTATGCATACCGAGCATTTCCTGCGCGATAACGGCAAGGGTCTGTTTATGCTGACCGAATTTGTCGCAACGGCAGAACGCGTCACCGGAAAATACCCGCTGATCCTGACCACCGGGCGTATTTTGTCGCAATACAATGTCGGCGCACAAACGCGCCGCACCGAAAATGTGGCTTGGCATTCGGAAGACCGCCTGGAAATCCATCCGCATGACGCCGAAGATCGCGGCATCAACACCGGCGACTGGGTCGGCATTAAAAGCCGTTCCGGTGAGACTGTGTTGCGCGCCTTGGTCAGTGAACGCATGCAGCCCGGCGTGGTTTATACCACCTTCCATTTCCCTGAGTCCGGTGCCAACGTGATCACCACCGACAATTCCGATTGGGCGACCAACTGCCCGGAATACAAAGTGACCGCCGTGCAAATCACCAAAGTCAGCCAGCCTTCCGAATGGCAGCAGGAATACAGCGCGTTTACAGAAAAACAGCTCGATCTGTTGGAACAAGGCATAAGCCATGACTAACGACGCTGCCACCGCAGAGTCGTTACCTTTAGAATTAGGCTGGCCCAGCTATCAACAAATCACCGTTGATCGCTGGCGAGCTGGACAGCACGAACAACGGCAAGACACTATTGCCGAAGAAGTACCGGTTTCCCTGATTTATAACGGGGTGCCGCATGTCGTCATGCTGGCAACCCCGACCAATCTTGAGGAATTTGCGCTGGGGTTCAGCATTACCGAGGGCATTATTAAAAACCCGAAAGAGTTGTTATCGGCGCGGGTTTATAACCGGTCGAACGGCATTGAAGTGCAGATCAAAATCCCCGAGCAACGGTTTCAATGCATGGCCGACAAAGGCCGCAATTTAACCGGCCGCACCGGCTGCGGTCTTTGCGGCGCAAGCACCTTAAAGCAAGCCATCCGCCAGCCCGGCCCGGTTAACGGGGAGTTGACCCTGTCTGCCGCCGAATTGCGTTCCGCATTATCCGACCTCAAACAGCACCAAAAACTGAACCAGCTAACCGGAGCCGTTCATGCTGCCGCATGGGCAATCCCCGGACAGGGAATTTTGGACATCCGTGAAGATGTAGGACGGCATAACGCGCTGGATAAATTGATCGGATTTTTATTGCGCACCGGCAAGGATTTATCCGCAGGCTTTGTGATCGTCACCAGCCGCGCCAGTTATGAAATGGTGCAAAAAACCGCCTGGGTCGGCATTACCCTCATGGCAGCCATTTCCGCACCAACCGGCTTAGCCATACGCCTGGCTGATGAAGCAGGACTTACCCTGATCGGTTTTGCCCGTGACGACCAACATGTAATTTACACCCATCCGCAACGCTTAACCCATAGCAACTAACTGTGTGATTAACAATGAAAATAGAACGACTGATCAAAATGGCCAACGACATCGGCAATTTCTTTAACTCGGAATCCGACAAAGAAATCGCTGCGGAAGGCATTAAAAATCACATCTTAAGGTCATGGGATCCAAGAATGCGCAAGGCGATAATCGCCTATTGCCAGGAAGGCGGCGCTGAACTAAACGACTTGGTTAAAACCGCTATCGCCAAGCTGGCTGCTTAAAGAATCAACTCTATTAGGGACGACGTGCGCAACTAAACCGCTCACCCCAATAGCGATTTTTCAAGCTGGACACCAGCACCTTCCCGGTGCGCTGGCTGGGCGCATGAATAAAATTATCGTTACTGACATAAATCCCGACATGGGAAAATGGCTTGCCGTTGGTATTGAAGAAAACCAAGTCGCCGGAATGAAGATCGTTTTTCGGGACTTGGCTCAACGACTGGGCCATGCCCTGAACCGTACGCGGCAATGCAATCCCTTGATGCCCGTAAACATGTTGCACAAAGCCGCTGCAATCGAATCCTTCCTCGGGCGAGCTTTTGCCGTAATGGTAAGGCGTACCCTGCAAGCTCATCGCATACCTGACCATCGGCGAATAATTCGCAGCAGAGTCGGTCTCCTGAACGCTGGCGCAGCCGGAAAGCAAAGCTATCGCAATCAGCAAAATAAAATAGCGGTAATTTTTAGCGGTGGGCATATTCACAAATTCAAAGCCGTTTCAGATTCAATAGAAGTTCCCTAAAGCCCAATGCCGCTAAGTTAAGAAAAGCCTTCGGCATTTGGAGTGCAGGCTTCGCCTGCTATCGCAAGCAGAGCTTGCACTCCAGCGATCACTATTTCTCATGTGAGCTAAAAAATCGCTTAACTTAACGGCATTGCCCTAAAGCCTAGGCTACTCAGGTCGAATAACATCCTTAATTACAACATCACTTTGTCCCGTCCAATAAAACCCGAAGCCACCCTTTAAAATTATAACGCTATTTTCCACCTGCGTTTCTTAATTGCTCAGAGCTAAAATCATCCACGCTAATAACCGAAAATCTGGCCTTTTCAGCAGTCACTATCAGCTCGGCTTCTTTTTTGCTGATAATGGCCTTGCTGATCGCTGCATCCAGCACATCAAGGATCACCCCTTTCGGCAGCTGTTTTTGCTTTTGCGCGACCTGAATTTTGGCTTCCACAGGCGTCGCTGCTAATACAGCCTGGAAGGCCACTTCAATCCTGCCGGTCACGTCATCGGGCTTATGGTTGATGTAAATGCCGTGGGTCAGGCGGTCGCGGGTCGGGGAGTTTTTCAGCAACAGCGCCGCCGCCTGATGAACCAAATGATCGGCGGGCGGCGAGTAGGGTTTGCCGCTGGGAAACAGCACGGCTCTTAACAAAACCGCCGGAATGCGCATAGGCAAGGTATGGAAAATAGCCAACAACGATTGCTGGGCGCGGTGCAAAGTTTGCTGGCAAGCCCAATGCAGCAACGGCAAATCGTCTTTGGGGCTGCCCTGATCCTGGTAATTTTTAAGTACGCAGGAACACAAATAAAGATTGCTCAGCACATCGGCAAAGCGCCCGGAAATACGTTCCTTGCGTTTAAGCGAGCCGCCCAATGTCAGCAGCGCAAAATCCGCGACCAGCGCAAAGCCGACGCTGAGTCTGGCAATCTTCCTGAAATAGTTTTGGGTATCCTGATCGCCCGGTACCTCGACAAACCGTGCGCCGGTCAATCCCAGCCAAAAACCCGCCGCCAGATTATGCAACGCCGAACCGACATGCTCGAACAGCACTTGATCGAACAACTGTAAAGCCAGCTCGGGATTACTCTCGCCCAAGGCTTCCATTTCCCGCTGGATGTAAGGATGGCAACGCACCGCGCCCTGGCCGAAAATCATCATGGTGCGGGTCAGGATATTAGCGCCCTCGACGGTAATGCTGACCGGAATCACCTGATACATGCGGCCTAGATAGTTTTTAGGCCCCATACAAATGCCGGAACCGCCCTGGATGTCCATGCCGTCGTTAACGACGCGGCGCATTCTTTCGGTGAGCTCGTATTTGATGATCGCCGATATGACCGACGGTTTTTGCCCGTCATCAAGCGCGGCGGCGGTCACCTTGCGCGCGGCATCAATAATATAGGTTTGACCGGCGATGCGCGACAGCGGCTCTTCAATGCCTTCGAATTCGCCTATCGGCAGGTTGAATTGCTTGCGGATACGGGCATAAGCGCCGGAATTACGGCTGACCATTTTCGACGCACCGGTGCTGAGCGCAGGCAAGGACACCGCCCTGCCGGTAGCTAGGCATTGCATCAGCATCTTCCAGCCGTTGCCGACCTGTTCGACGCCGCCGATGATCCAGTCCATCGGGATAAACACGTCCTTGCCCCAGTTCGGGCCGTTCTGAAACGCCGAATCCAGCGGGAAGTGGCGTCTGCCGATGGAGACGCCTTTGGTATCGGTCGGAATCAGTGCGACGGTAATGCCGATATTTTCCTTATCGCCGATCAGATGCTCTGGATCGTAAAGCTTGAATGCCAGACCCAGCACCGTGGCGACCGGGCCTAAGGTGATATAGCGCTTGTCCCAATTAAGGCGGATGCCCAGTACCTTGTCCCTGCCTTCGAATTTACTGTAGCAGACCACACCGGTATCGGGCATGGCTCCTGCATCGCTGCCTGCCTGGGGGCCAGTTAACGCGAACGCCGGAATTTCCAGGCCTTTTGCCAGCCGCGGCAGGTAATAATCTTTTTGCAGCTCGGTGCCGTAAGCCAACAGTAATTTGGCGGGGCCTAAGGAATTTGGCACCATCACGGTAACGGCTGCGGTGCTGCTGCGGCTGGAAATTTTCATCACCGCTTCGGAATGGGCATACTCGCTAAACTCCAGGCCGCCGTATTGCTTCGGGATAATCATGCCGCAGAATTTGTGCACCTTGATATAGCCCCAGACTTCTTTCGGCAGGTCGAAACGGTTGCGGGTAATGTCCCAGTCATCGATCATGCTGCATAAGGTATCCACCGGGCCGTCGATAAAGGCTTGTTCTTCGGCACTCAGTTTCGCGGCGGGCAAATCCAGCAGCACTTTCCAATCGGGATTACCGGAAAACAGTTCCGCATCCCACCAAGTATTGCCCGCTTCCAGCGCTTCGCGTTCGGTTTGCGACATTTGCGGCAGCATCTGTTTCATGATCTTGAAAACCACGCTGCTGAATACTCTTTTGCGGATAGCCGGAAAATTGAGCGTGATAAAAACAGCGTCGAAAATAAGCCAGAGCAGCAGCACAAAAAAACCGCCCCCCGCCGCCAAGGAATAAAGCCCTAACCATCCGGCCAAAACCAATGTAGTCCAGCGTAAAGTCGCCCGGCCATAAGCCAGAACGCCAGCGATAATAACTAATGAGATTAACCAGATCATAAGATGTTCCTTAAGTTAATGTCTCAGCAGATGTTAATTATTTTTCTAACTGCTGAGTAGTTGCGAGTCAATTACGTAACGGCTTACCTGTTTTAAATAAATGTTCCAGCCTCGCCAGAGTGCCCGGTTGCTGAACCAAATGCAAAAACGCATTCAATTCCAGATTTAACAAATCGTCTTCGCTCAACGGCTCGGTGATGTCGCACAAACCGCCGCTGAGCACATCTGCCAGTTGCTGCGAGATTTCCACATCATAGTCCGTTATTTTTCCTGCCTGCTTAAAATTATTGATCGCTATATCCATTGCCGCTTTCGCGCTGGCTCCGGGCAACTGATAAATACTGGGTTTAGGCGGCGTATAATCCTGCGCCAACTTCAGCGCTTTGGCTTTGGCATCGGCCAATAAGCGGTTTTTATTCATGGTAATACCGTCGGTAGTGGACAAAAACAGCAGCTCCTTGGCTTCCGCCGCCGATTTGGACACCTTGGCCATGCCGATGGTTTCAAAAGCCTGCGCAATGGCAGGCATCGGGCCGCCAGGGCGTCTTGCAAATTCCAGCCAGCGGCGCAGATATTCCTTGCAGCCGCCCCAACCCGGCACCAAGCCCACACCTACCTCGACCAGACCGACATACAGCTCGGCATGAGCCTGTATCGCATCGCAATGCAGCAGGATTTCGCAGCCGCCGCCCAAGGCCAATCCTGAAGGCGCGGCCACCACCGGGAACGGCGCATACTTCAACGCCTGATAGGTCTGTTGGCCCTGTTTGATCAATTGTTCCACCGCAGGCCAGTCTTGCTCATGAATGGCCTTCACCAGCAAGGTCAAATTGGCCCCGGCGGAAAAATTGTCGGCATCGTTATGGATAACCAATACGGAAAAATCGCTTTTGACCTTTTCGACGCTTTGCCGAACCATCGCCAAGCTGTCCATATCCAACGTATTCATTTTGCTGTGGAATTCCAGGCAGGCAACGCCGTCGCCAATGTCCCACAAGCTGGCAGACGGGTTTTCCAGTACCGCCGAAGCCTGGAGTTTAATATCGGCCAACAGCAGGATGCCGCCCTGCCGATGCACGACATGATAATTACCGGACAAATCGGCATGCAGGCGCTTGCCGGAATCGACCTTGTATAAACTGCGGTTCGTAGGGGCAATCCCTTGTGGTTGCCCTGATACGGCTGATGCAGAAAGGGCAGGCACAAGGCCCGCCCCTACCATTGCCAGCAACGGCGGCACATCGCGGTTTTCAGTAATCAACCGGTCGACAAACCAATCCACGCCAATCCGATCCAATAATTCAAACGGCCCGAATTTCCAGTTATAGCCAAGGCGCATCGCGGTATCGACGGCGACGATGTCATCGGCGATTTCGGGAATCAGGCTAGCGCTATAAGCCAAGGTGTTAGACAACACCATCCATGCATACCGGCAGATTGCCTCGTCACTCGACAAAAAAGCCCTTAGCTCATCCTGTGTTTTGGGCATGACCGGCAGGGCGAATTTCTCGCTAGGCTGATAATCACCGCTTTGCAAGTTAATCGATTCCTTGACCCGCTTGCCGCTAGATTCATTCAGACGATAAAAGCCACCCTTGCCTTTTCGGCCCGTGTAGCCGTCGGCTATCATGGTCTGCACCAGTTCGGGCAGATGATTGACCTGATGGAACGCATCTTCCTTGGGCAAAGCCAGCTTCATGCCGCCCAGAATATGCGGAATCAAATCAAGCCCGACCAGATCCAGCAGGCCGAACACGCCGGTTTTGGGTATGCCGAACGGCGCGGACATCACCGCATCCGCTTGTTCCACGGTCAAGCCCAGCTTGATCGCCTCCAGCAAACCGCATTGCAGCCAGTAAATACCGATGCGGTTGCCGATAAATCCCGGCGTATCCTTGCAGGTAACGCTGTCTTTACCCAGATGGGTGTCGGCAAAACGGCTGACGGCCGCAACCAGTTCTGGACGGGTCTCGGCACCTGAAACCAGTTCCAGCAGGCGCATATAACGCGGCGGATTGAAAAAATGGGTGATCATGAAACGCTGTTTGAAACTGTCCGGCATGTCGCGGGTCAGCAGTTTCAACGGCAAGGTCGAGGTGTTCGATGAAATCAGGGTGTCGGGGCGGCAGATAGTATCCAGTTTTTGGTACAGCGATTGTTTGATCGCCGGATTTTCAAGCACCGCTTCAATCACCCAATCGACATCGGCCAACCATTCAAGATGATCTTCGATATTGCCCGGCGTAACCAGTCGGGCGTTGTTTTTATGCATGAACGGCGCGGGATCGGCTTTGAGCATTTTGGCGATGGCGGCTTCGGCAATGCTGTTGCGGTTTTCAGAACCGGGCAACCACAAGGGATTGCCCCTACATGTTATTGGTAGGGGCTGGCCTTGTGCCTGCCCAGGAACAATATCCAATAAATAAACGGGGATACCGGCGTTGGCAATATGAGCGGCAATACCGGCACCCATCACACCGGCACCGATCACCGCGACTTTTTGGATGCTCATCAGATGGCCTCCAAAATAGTCGCTATGCCCTGACCTCCGCCGATGCATTGGGTGGCGAGCGCGAACTGCTTGTTTTCCCGTTTCAACAGGCTGGCGGCCTTGCCGGTAATCCTGGCACCGGACGCGCCTAGCGGATGGCCCAACGCAATCGCGCCGCCGTCCAGATTCAACTTTTCCAACGGAATCGGCAGCTCTTTAAGCACCGCCAACGATTGCGAGGCAAAGGCTTCGTTCAGTTCGACGATGCCGATGTCCTGCAAGGTCAATCCGGCGCGCTGCAAGGCTTTATGGGTCGCGCCAACCGGCCCTATGCCCATGATTTCCGGAGCACAACCGGATACTGCAATGGCCTTGATGCGGGCAAGTTTTTCCAAACCGTGGGCATCGGCGTAGTCCTCGCTGCACACCAGCACGGCGGCCGCGCCATCGGTTATCGGAGACGAAGTCCCTGCGGTCACGCTGCCGTTTTTAAGGAAGGCCGGTTGCAGTTCGGCCAGCGCCTGCAATGTCGAGGCAGCCCGAATGCAGCCGTCGACTTGGACGATTTCGCCATCGGCGCGTTTAATCGGAATGATTTCACCGGCAAACAGGCCGTTTTGCTGGGCCGCTCCCGCTTTTTGCTGGCTGGTTAAAGCGAAAGTTTCCTGGGCAAGACGGTCAATATGGTATTGCGCGGCCAGATTTTCCGCCGTCTCGCCCATGCCGATATAAGCTTGGGGGTAGGCTTTGTAAAGACTGGGATTGGGCAGGTAATTGAAGCCGCCCATCGGCACCCGGCTCATCGATTCAACACCGGCGCAGATAAACACCTCACCGGCATTCATTTGAATCATGCCTGCTGCATTATGGATAGCCTGCATGGAAGAACCGCAAAAGCGATTCAGGGTGACTCCGGCGATGGTAATCGGCAACTCGGCAAGCTGAACGATTAATCGCGCCAGATTCATGCCCTGCTCGCCTTCAGGGAACGCGCAGCCTAAAATCAAATCTTCAATATCCTGCGGGGCGACGCCGGTTTGATTAATTAAGCCTTTGATGACCTGTGCGGCAATATCATCCGCTCTGACTTTAGCCAATTGACCCTTTTGCGCCGGTGTGAAAGGCGACCTGCAATACCCTGCGATAACTACATTTTTCATTTTACTGCCCCTTATTATATTTATTTTTCCGCATCGTAGGGGCAGGTCTTGTGCCTGCCCCTCATTAGGCTAAGGCAACCACAAGGGCTTGCCCCTACGATATATTTATTAACTCATTTAAAAAACCATCAATCACGGCCCAGGTACCGCCAATGTTTTCCATTAAAATACCGTGGCGATGGGATTTTATGGCGTGGATTTGCTTATGCTTGGAACCCAGTTTAGCCATGATGATCGGTGCGCCTTTGGCAGAGACAACAGGATCCTCATCACCATACATAATCAATACGGGGATGCTAATCTTCGGCAGTAAATCATCAAGATGCGCAATTAACAGTCTCAGTTCATAAAGCGCCCTGACTGGCGTATTGCGATAGTTAATGCTGGGATGTTCCGGTTCATTATCGATGAAAGGCTTTACGCCCTCAAAGGCTGAAACCCAGCCGACCAACTTATTGGTGCCATGCAGCAGAGGCACCAACATAAAAGCAGGATTGACAAATTTTAACGGCACCGAAACCGCGATAACACCAATCATTTCAGGATAGTATTCGGCAGCCAGTTTCAACCCCAAAGTACCGCCTGTTGAAAAACCGACCACAAAAATACGCGGGCAATGTACTTTGAGTATGTTGAACCCCCGTTGCACACAACCGTACCAATCCTCCCAGCTTTGATCGCGCAACGCATGGGGCGAGGTGCCATGACCTTTTAGCCGAACACCTAATACCGTGTAACCTTGTTTAACCAGATATTCGCCATAAGCTCTTAATTCAGCGGGACTGGCAAGCAAACCGTGGATAAGCAAAACGCCAAAACCATTGGCTGCAGGCCCTTCGACACCGCCCAGGGCAGACGGCTGAATGAAAAAAGGCGTGGGATCGGCAACGGCGGCTTCTTCCTGGCTGATGTCGTCAAAACGTTTTGAGTAAGCTTGTTTTTCCCATGCCAGGGTACGGCATTCATCTTCAAAATGCCAAGCCGCCAATTTATCTGGATCGGTATTTGAACATTCGCCTATCGCACCAATCAGGGTATCGAGAACCGTATGCAACGGTGCCGCTTCGTTGCTGTAAACGGCTATCGGATTTTCCAGGCGGATGGTGTCAAAGTCGGACTCAATACACAGCTTGGGCAAAAAATGATAACAGTTTTCATCTTCTTTGATCAGGTCGACTTCTTTTGCTGCACTCATAAACTGCTCGAAACGCTTGTTAGTCGCCTTAAACAGATCACTGTAATCATCAGGATTGAGCAGGCTCCGGTGCAGGTGAATCACCGTATTGTTTTGCAAATGCTTGATGGCAATGTACAGGATGCTATAAAACTTGTCTTTCTCGATATGCGTTTGTCCCTGACCGATGTAATGCATGATCAAGGTTGCCGCCAGATGGCTTAAATTGATCGTGACATTGGCATAAATGCCTTCCATATAGCGATCACGGGAGCATTGGGCATTTTTTATAAAATACGTGCCCAGTAAACGTTGCCGCCAATTTTTAGGTCGGGAATTGAGCGTAAACACATCGTCTATCGTGTTAATTTCAGGAATAACCTTGTCCATCAAAAAACGGGTACGCCAATCCCAGACACAACAAGGATCGACAGGAGTACCCATGCGTATATCCATGTCGGTATTCTTCAGCATGATATTGCCTTCAATCAGCAATTCCTCGGATTGGCGTAAACTCATGGCGTCAGAAAACAGCTCAACGCTTTTAAACAACAGGTTTTCAGAGGAACGAATCGGATAAAAGGTAATATTGGCAGGCACCATCAGCGTCGGCTTGTTCGCCACCGCGATCAGCTGATCGACGCTATCGATTTGCAAAGCATCCTTCCATTGCCGAAGCAGCGCAACATCGTTTTGGCTGTGGGCATGGCGGATAGCCGCCTTAAAGGTTTCCACGCCCTGCCCCAAAACCGCAGGCCCCGTGTGTAGCTTGCGCCGATTGCCGGTAACCCTGGAGTAAATACTGTAATGACCCCGCTTGTCGATAACCCGCCGGTCTTTGACCATACCGCCTTCAGGAAAAATAATGACTTTGCGACCGCGCAGAATCTGCCCGGCCAGCAACGGGAACAAACGGTCATGGTTATGCGGAAAAACGCCGACATGCTTTAAATACCGCGACAACACATTGTCTTCCTTAAAGAACTCCCCGGAAGCAATCGCGCAACTGTAAGCCCCGGTTTGCTCATAAATAAGAAACTGCGGTATGAAGGTTTCAAACCGGGAAAAATGATTGAATAAAAAGATGTCGCCTTCCATAAACTGCGGGTCGGCATGCAGATCAAGCTTGACGCTGAGCATGTTTTTAACGGCATTAAACAACTTGACCGACCTATTGTAGAGCTTGGTATCTATGTCAGGCCAATCATCAGGGTAAGGGGTTTTATTCATGTCAGCTGTGTGTTTTCCCAAGAAAATCATCATTGCGCCAAACTTACACTTTCTGTATAGCCCACTCTTTAAGCTAACCTGATGATACCCCTTATCTATAATGTTAGCTATATTTGGAACGATGCTATACCTCTACCCACAAGCCTAGCCGCCTAGCTGATTGGCTCACCGCTTGCGAGGTTCCGGCAGTAGCGGTGGAAGCCGCTCCCAACCGCACCGTCAACCACGCTACGCAAATGCTGAAAAAAAAAGCAGTAATTTATTTATGTCAGTTTTTGCCACACATTATCGACGTTATCGCTTACAATATACTTTGTTCTGTTAATGATATTTTATTCAGGTTATACGGGTATCTGAACGAAGATAAACATTAACCGAAACAGGCATAATTCATTTAATTTTAAGGAAGCGTTTTTTATGTTTAATGGTTTTAATAATATTTCAATTGAAAAATCATCATTTAATGAAGACAAGCCGGTAAAAAAAACGGGGGTAAATGACCACAAAGTAAAAGACTTTGGTTCTGGCAATTATCAATTAACGAAAAAAGATATTAGCTACATTGTCTATGGCTCATGTTTTTTAGGATCAGGCGGCGGCGGATCAATTGGATTGACCCTGCTTTTCATGGACAAAATGATCAATGACTCCGATGTTATGACTTATGTGAATCCTGATATTCTTGAGGCAAATAAAAATATATCTCTTGTAGCGGCTTTTGGTTCACCCGATAAAATGTTTGAAGGTTTTGGACAAACGGCTGCATTAAATGCTTTTTTTGAAATGGATAGTTATCTATGTCAGTCCGGTCAAGAACCGTTAGACTATTTGATAGCCATTGAAATGGGAGCAATGAATGCTTTAATCCCTTTTATAATTTCAGCACAAAAAGGAATTGCAGTCGTTAACGGTGATCCCTGCGGCAGATCGGTACCGGAAATGAGCATGACACTGTTCAACATTCATAAGTTACCTCTAAATCCTGTTATCTTGACCTCCGATACAGACAAATCGGATCATTATCAAAAAATAATTGTAGAGGCTAAAGATGCCGAGGACGCGGAAAATCAGGCGCGACAATTTACTAGGTCACATAACAGCACAGCTGGCTTGGCATGTTATCCAATGCAGGGCGCTGATTTAATTTGTTCAACTCTATCTGACAAAAACCAAGCTAAATTTATTCAATGGACAATGGGGTTTGCATGGAATCTGGGACAGAACATGATTGAATCCAGAAACTATAATGAATTCCTGGGGTTTCTGGATAGCTTTTCAGTCTCCCATTACACATTATTTGAAGGTATCATCACCGATAAAGAAGAGAGAGAAATAAGCGGTTTTGAAGCTGGAAAAATAACGCTAACGGACGGGAATGAAACATTTATTATCTATTATAAAAATGAAAGCCTATTAGCATGGAACGTAACAAGAAAATGCTATTTAGCTATGGGGCCTGATTCAATAAACTTTCTTACCCAAAAAGACGCTCAACCATTCTCAAATACCGATATAAATAGTGATCCAGAAAAAAACCCTAAAAATATACCACTAGGAACAGAAGTTGGCATTATCGGACTGTGTGCTTTTGAAAAGTTGAGAAATGCTGTACTTGTGGACTTGTTTTTAGCAAATATCCAAGAAACCCTGGCTGCATTCCCTGAAGATCAGGTACCTATTCCCAGTAAATATATTCCACTACCTGATTTAATGTCGCACTACAACGGATAGGAAATATTTTGAAATTGTTAACCAGCTTTTAGGAAGTGCTGACACGGTGAAGTGCTTAAAATTTACATGCGCTGTGCGATGCGCTTCGTGTCTCAAGGTATTTATGCAGGGCAATCGCGCTTAAATTAACCCGAGGACGCGAAGTAAATAATCATTGTCCCACCCAGCCTTTAATCGTTTGATCTTGACGCCGACCTTAGATTTTTTTTCAGCCTTGATCAGATTCAGAGCAATATGCCGGATAACAGCCAG
>CAMAUL010000059.1 GCA_945861405.1 Candidatus Methylobacter oryzae
TTGGCCTGATGAATTTAATTTATAACATGATGCGCTTGGTACAACTGCTTAAGCTCGACGTGAAAGCAGTCAAACAAGGTTTGATGGACAGGCACAGGGAAGCTGCGCCTGTAGTCGCATAAAAAAGGAGAAATCCTTCAGTAACGAGCGCTTTCAGCAAAAGTTGACCTCAAAATGCTTACATTTTGGGGGAAATTCAAAAAAATTTCAGCGTCTTCGCAGTAAGCTGGTCTAAATTGTAATTAATAGAGGTTCCCATAAAGTAAACACCTTTTCAGGTGTATATTAATTTCCAATCGCAGGCGTATAAAACAACTCCAATAATTCGTTAGACATGATGCCATAGAAATACATTATTGATAGCAACCTTTTATAAAAAACACACCCCCAAAAACCGCAAAGCCAGCTTTGCGACTCCAATAGCCGAACATCACGGGCTTTCAGAACCACCCAGCGGATCAGTTTCGCCATTAAGACTGAGGCATTTTTTCTTGGCCGTAGCAGGTGCATAAACAAAATCGTTGTAGGGCGAGTTTTCTTTATCGGCCACGCTTAAGTTGTGTCTTTCCACTATCCAGCGCCGATGAAAGTAGTCCAAAAAAAGATCCGGCATGCTCCACTGTTCCGATTCGAAAAAGTAAGCACTGTCGTTTTTTAGTTCAGACTGCCAATGCAAATAAGGCATTCTTCCTATTGGCTCGGACAAGTAAAAGCTGTTAAATATTTCCAAGGCTTTTGCTTTCTTGCGAAGAACCATAAACAACGGCGTACTGGGCAGGTTATCGTAATCGTAGACAAAAACGCCTAACGTCCCCTCGTCTTTTTCATGGATACGCCCTGCAATATCTTCCAGCGAGGACAAAAACAAGCGGTTATATTGCCGGAACTCCTCGGCACCGAAGCCTATTATTTCCTGCGCATGGTGTTCTGAGGTCGGGCCGTCTTTCAAAACAAGCATCCTGAAATGGACGCCTTTTTTAATGGCGAGTTCAAATTCCCGGCAATAATGTCGGTAGCGGGGATCGAAGGTGATTAGCCAGTACACATAATCGCCGGGATACAATCCGTGCATGATTTCTGAAAAATCCAACTCCTTCTCGGTGATGCCTAAAAAACCACGCTTCTTGGCATTAATGACGGTTCCATCGATATACTTGGTCAGTACGTTGTGAAATATCTTTTCGGTTTCCTTGCGCTCTTCGGTGGCGATTATCCAGTGATGAAAAAAACCCACCGAAATTACCACCGATGTGAACAAGCCGAACTCGGAGATAATCTTTAACAGCCAGACGTATTCTTTATTGCCGACGTCGGCTGCCAGCACGCCAAAAACCTTGTAAACGGTAAATCCGCCGAAAATAAGCACCAGCGCGAATAGCCATTTCAGGATATTAAGATTGGATGACATAGCTATTGCTCCAGCCCGGTTAATGGGGATTCGTAGCCGCAGACTAGCGGCACAAAACTGACGCCCAGCACATTGCGGGTCTCGACTTTGCCGTCGGCCTTTTTTTCTACAACCATCAGTTCCTGATAGCTGTAAGGCAAACCTACCGGTATGACCAGTCGGCCACCAGCCTTCAATTGATCGATCAGGGGCTGGGGAATATCAGCTGCGGCGGCGGTGACTATGATGCCATCATAGGGTGCATGTTCCGGCCAGCCGAAACTGCCGTCGCCGGTGCGTACCATGACATTGTTGTATCCCAATTTTTTAAGTCGGCGGCGCGCTTGGGTGGATAGCCCTTCGATTATTTCAAGAGAATAAACCTGTTTAACTAATTTGGAAAGGATGGCCGTCTGATAGCCGGAGCCGGTGCCTATTTCCAGAATGGTATCGGTAGGTTTGGTGCCCAATAAATCGCTCATCAAGGCAACGATATACGGTTGGGAAATGGTCTGTCCCGAACCGATTGGCGCAGGGCCATCATCGTAGGCAAGGAAGCGATAATCCGCAGGCAAAAACTCATGGCGCGGCACTTGCTTAATAGCGGCCATGACCTGGTCATCCAAGGCATCCTTACCGATCAAGTGCCGGGTCAAGTTAACTTCCATTTCAATATCTTTCAACATGCGTTGCAGACCGTTCATTGATTATGCTCCGGGGATGTTTTTTACCTTCTCACAGACTTAGATGCTGTCTTTGATGTTAAGACTTGTTTCGTTCGGCTACACTCAAAAAAAGCCTTGTCGAAAGGTGAGAGGAACAAGTTTTCTCCAGCAATACGGCTTATGATTCCAACATAACTTCTGGAGAGTTTCAATTGGTGTCATTACTGATGATAGCATTGAGCTGCAATCATTTGAGCGTTAACCCTCAAAAATAAGCCTAGCTGCTGCTTTCCTGTAGGATTCGTTGTATATTGTTCAGCCGAAACAAATCCGATTTTACTATAGGAATTTTCCAACATCATGTTCTGGAATATTTTCAAGAAAAAAACAGCCAAGCAGTCATCTGGCAATGATAAATCGGATTTTCCACTTGCTCATGGTAAGGATACTACTGCTGTCAAAAACCTCAATATCCCCGTCTCTTTTTTAAAAAGACTGATGCCGGTCGCCCAATTGCTGACCGAAGAAGAAATAAAAAAACTACAGATTACCGCCGCCAGTTTTGCCCCTGGCGCTATCGTTTTTAACCGGGGCACCGAAGTAGACGCTTTAATATATATTGTTAAAGGCAATGTCTACATGGAGGCCGATAATGGCTCCGGGCTTGAAATTAGCGCCCATACCTTTAAAGCGCTGTATCCCTTGTCCGCAGGAAAGCTGCATTATTTCACCGCGATAGCCGGATCAGACGTGACCGTGATCTATCTATCCAAAGCGATACTCCAGGCAGACCAAGCTCCTGTTGTCCCCCTGGACAACGAACTGAAAATTTCCGAACCCCTTAAAGACAATCCGTTTTTTAACCGTTTTTACCGGCATTTCACTGAAGGGGAGCTTAAAATCCCCAGCTTTCCCGATATTGCCTTAAAGCTGCGCCTCGCCATCCAGCAGGATTGCGAAGTTGCCGACATCGTCAAGATTGTCAACCTGGATCCGGTCATTTCCGCCAAACTGATCCAGGTCGTCAACAGCCCTGTTTACAGGCCGACCACCCCAATCAGTAATTGCTTTGACGCGATCAACCGGTTGGGGCTGACCACCACGCGCAATCTGGTGACGGCTTTCAGCATGAAAAACCTGACCCAGAGCAAAAACAAGACAACAAAAAAACTAATGCAGCACAACTGGCTGCAAAGCATCAAGGTTTCCAGCATCAGCCATACCCTGGCCCAACTGACCCAAAAAGCGGATCCCGACGAAGCGCTGCTGGCCGGGCTGTTGCATAATATCGGTGCGCTGCCGATTTTGACTTTTGCCGACAGCTTGCCGGAAGGCACTTATCAAGCGGCCGATATTGATCTTTGCATCAACGAAATACAAGGACAGATCGGCTCTGTCATTTTGAATGAGTGGGGATTTCCCGACAAATTAAAACAAATCCCCTTACAATCTACGAACTGGTTTACCAGCGCCACGGAAGAGCTTAACCTCAGCGACATTGTGTTATTGGCAAAATATCACAACCTGCTGGCATCCCCCGACAAAACGGACTTGCCATTACTGATCACCCTGCCCGCCTTCCAAAAACTGGGGTGCCAACCTTTAACCCCGGAAATGTCGTTACAACTACTGCATGATGCAAAACAGCAAATTGCCGAGACCATGAGTTTTTTCTCGCATTAACAAACATGATTAACAAACATGATTACTTGAGCTTTTTAACCATGCACGATAATATTGATTCAATACTACATTGGAGCCCAACATAATGGAAACAACAAAAAACCGCCTACCCAAAGCTATTCTTATGGGCTTGGCCGCCGTTATCCTGCCCCTGGGAGTGCAAGCCACCTCCGATACCGGCAAAAACATGCACCAGTTATACGAAGACAATTGCGCCAGCTGCCACGGCTCGGATCACGGCGGGTTTATTGCTCCAGGCCTGAATGCCGATAGCTTGAAAGGACGCAGCCCTACCGCTTTACGCACCTTAATCATGACCGGAAGTTTCGACACTTTGATGCCTCCGTTTTACGGCCGCTTATCGGACGACGAAATCCGCGGTTTGGTCAAACATCTGCAAACCACGCCAAAACAGGCAAATCCCGCCTGGACGATAGACGACATCACGGCGTCGATCAAAGTCTATGTTAAAGACGAAAGCACGTTGCCCACAAAACCGGCCTATCAAATCAACAGCATGGATGATGTGATCGGCGTGGCGGCTCGCGGAAAATACGGGCGCGGTTCAGGCTCCAAAGCGGTGTTCATCAACAGCGTTACCCATAAACAAATCGGCGAAATCCCAACCGGCACCGCCGCGCATATCATCGACTACAACCCCGCCAACCCGCGTTGGGCTTATGTAAAAACCGATACCGCAGAAATTTTTAAAGTTGATTTGTATTCGATGCAAGCCGTGCGTAGCGTTAAGACCGGCTTCAACGGGCCGGGCCTCGGCGTTTCCCGCGACGGCAAATACATCATGGCCGGTTCTTACGTGCCGCACAACGCCGTGATCCTTGATGCCGACACCTTGGAACCGTTAAAAACCTTTGAACTCGAAGGCGTCGATCCAGACGGTAAAATAGTCTCTTCCGATTCCGGCATGATCATCGGCACGCCGTTTGCCGATATTTTCGCTATCGCCCTGGAAAACGCAGGCCAAGTTTGGGTGGTTGATTTAAAAGAAGGCTTCCCGGTTACCAAAATCGAAAAAGTCGGCCGCCATTTGCATGACGCCTTCCTGTCCCATGGCGGCAGCAAACTGATGGTTGCTTCTTATGATGACAGCATCGTGACTGCGATTGACTTAAAAGACCGCAAAATCATCAAAAAACTGGAAGCCGGTTGCGTACCTCATGTCGGCGGCGGTTCTGTGGTTGAAGTTGACGGCCGTACACTGGGTTTCGGCACCAACTTCGGCGACTGCGACAAAATGGTGGTCAGCGTATGGGATCTGGACAAGATGGAAGTGGTCAAGCAGGTTCCGGTTTCCGGCGGCACCGAATCTCCGGCCGCTCACGCCAATGCGCCTTATGTCGCGGTGGATATCATCTCTAAAGACCGTCGCGCCCGCACTGTCCAGCTGATCGACAAGAAATCCCTGGAAGTGGTTAAAACCTTGGATGTAGGCGGACACGCTTACTTCCCTGAATACAGCGCCGACGGCAAATTCCTGTATGTCAGCGCCGGTTACAGCGGTGACGAAGTCGTCGTCTATGATTCGGTGTCGTTACAAAAAGTTGCTTCCGTACAGATGGAAAGCCCTGCCGGTATTTTTTCTCATGGCCGCGTTAGATACATGACTCGCGGTCTTTCTCCCGATGAAATAAAAGGGGCAAAATAATGAGATTAAGCGTTCTTTCAGGCTTGTTGATACTGGGACTTTTATCTACCCAAAGCGTCAATGCAGCAAGCATTTATGCGGGCGAAGCCAAAGCGGCGGCGGTTTGTTCGCAATGTCACGGCATCAGATCGCCGTCTGCCGATGCGCCTTTTCCGCTTTTGGCCGGACGCGATGTGGAGTATTTGAAAACAGCGCTTAAACAGTACCGGGATAAAACCCGCAAATCCGACATTATGAATGCTATCGCCGGTTCCTTGAGTGATGACGACATTAGCAATGTTGCAATGTACTATGCCAAGTTAAAACCGTAACATTGATGAACAAACGGCTGCTTTTAATGTGGGTGGCTACAGCTGTTTTAGCTAAAACCAGCTTGGCCGACGAACCTTCACCGGATCGGCAAAACACACTCCGCAACATGCTCAATCATGATTGCGGGGCGTGTCATGGTTTGACCTTAAAGGGCGGTCTTGGCCCTGCCCTGTTGCCCGAAGCATTGGCCGGGAAGCCCGACGATTTTTTGATTGCAACCATTCTTAACGGACGCGAAGGCACCGCCATGCCGCCCTGGCAGCCGTTTATGAATAGGGACGAAGCGGCTTGGCTGGTTGGGATTTTACGCAACTCCGAAACAAAACCTAACTGAGACAGACAAATGAAGGCTTATTATTTTTTATTTTTGATTGCACTTTCGATCAGCCAAGTAAATGCACAAACAAGCATTGCCATTTTGGATTTTGAACTCAATGACATGACGTTGAAGCCCGGGATTACAGCTGAAATTAACAGAACAGCAAGCCTAAAGCCCATGCTGGAAAAGGAATTAAAAAGCGCCGGTTATCGGGTTGTTTCGATTGACTCAGCCGCCCAGCATAAAGCCAACAGCGGATTCGGCTATTTGTTCGACCATGACGATGTCGCTGCCGAACTTGCCAGAACAGTAGCCGCCGATTATGTCTTGGTTGGAAGATTGCATAAGCCCAGCTTTTTATTCGCCTATATCATGGGCCACTTGGTCAGGGTTAAAGACGGCCGGTTAATCGGCAACTACATTTCCGAAACCAAAGGCGGCGATGAAAAACTAACGCTAAAAGGTGTTGAAAGTCTTGCCAGCAAAATCGACAAGGATTTGGATAATCGTTATACGCCGCCGCCTCCTAAACATAGCCTTTTGCACTAATTATTTTGTTCCTTCAGCGCTACGTTCAAGTAAACTTGCAAAAGTAATCATTGTTACATCTATCCAGGATAATCTTTATGCAAAGCGTTTTTTTTAAAGAAGCTCAACAAAATCTTGACCAGCTTTGCCAAAAAGTTTGTCAAGACCATGAACCCTGCATCGTAAACCGTGAAGATAATAATCCTGTGGTTATTTTGTCATTGGCTGACTTTAACGCATGGCAGGAGACACATTATTTATTATCGAATCCGGCTAATGCCCAGAGACTGCTTAACTCGCTGGACAAAGCGAGAAGCGGACAACTGATGCAAAAGGAATTGATCGAGGAATGAATATCCTGTTTACGGACGACGCCTGGGAAGATTATCTGTATTGGCAACAAACCGATAAACAAACACTCAGAAAAATTAATCAATTATTAAAAGAGATACAACGCACCCCATTTACCGGCCTTGGAAAGCCGGAGCCATTGAAACACCAGCTACAAGGCTGCTGGTCGAGACGCATTGATAGCGAACATCGTCTGGTTTATGAAATTGCCGATAATACGCTTCAGGTTATTGGCTGCCGTTTTCATTATTAACCCATTTTATGAAAAAACTACTCCCCCTTCTAGCCCTGCTATTCTCCTTCAACGCCATCGCAGAGCTGCGCGCCACCGGCGACCTGGGCATCGTCATCGAACGTGAGGACGGCAATGCGCTGGTCATCAACACCACCGAACATAAACGCTTAGCCAAAATCGAAAAACTGGGGGACTTGTCCCACGCTTCCGTGGTTTTCTCCCGCGACCAGCGTTACGCCTATGTTTTCGGCCGGGACGGCGGCTTGACCAAAATAGATATGCTCAAGGATGTCATCGACAAGCGCATCATTCAGGCAGGCAACAGCATCGGCGGGGCGATTTCCCAGGACGGCAAATTGATTGCGGTTTCCAACTACACGCCCGGCGGCGTCAAAGTTTTTTCATCCGACACGCTGGAATTGGTTGCCGATATTCCTTCCGACTATGGCGAGGGCTTGCGCTCCAAAGTGGTCGGTTTGGTTGACGCGCCCGGACAGCGCTTTGTATTCAGCCTGTTCGATGCCGGTGAAATCTGGATGGCTGATTTCAAAAATCCCAAAACGCCGGTCATTAAAAAATTTAAGGACATCGGCAAACAGCCTTACGACGCGTTAATATCGCCGGATGGACACTACTATATCGCCGGTTTGTTTGGCGAGCCCGGCTTGGCATTGCTGGACTTATGGAATACCGAGGCCGGAGTAAAACACATATTGCCCGACTACGGCAAAGACGACGAAAAACTGCCCGTTTATAAAATGCCGCATCTTGAAGGCTGGGCGGTAGCCGGTGATTACCTGTTTGCACCCGCGATAGGCCAGCACAAGGTTCTGGTTATCGACAAAAACACTTGGGAATTGCATGACACCATAGCGGTCGCCGGACAACCGGTTTTTGTGATGGCCAGACCCGATGCACGGCAAGTCTGGGTTAACTTTGCTTTCCCCGATAATAACCAGTTGCAGATTATCGATGTCAAAGACCTGTCTCTGATCAAAACCTTGTCGCCCGGAAAAGCCGTGCTGCACATGGAATTCACCCCGCGCGGCGAACAAGTCTGGGTGGCGGTAAGAGATGACAACCAACTGGTGGTTTACGACACGGAAACCTTGCAGGAAATCGCCCGCCTGCCTGTCAATAAACCCAACGGCATTTTCTTTAGCTCGCGCGCGCATAAAATCGGTTTATGAAAAATGGCACACGGATGACACAGATTAAACGGATTTACGCGGATTTTTAAAGCAACTACTCGCGCCCTATTAAAACTTAAAGCGTCCAAAGCTAGCTTTGGACTCCAGAAAGCGCAAATATTGGAGTTCAAAGCTAGCTTTGAACATTATTACTCTAAACGGCATGATTTATGGCATTTAGAATCCAGTACCAATTGGATGCCATTTTTTTAATATCGAAGATATGTTATCTCCTCTGCATAAACAGCTGCTCAACAACTATCAGCACGACTTCCCGCTATCGGCCCAGCCTTATCAGGACATCGCCGATGCGCTGGGCGTAACAGAAGCCGAGGTTTTATCGGCATTCACCGAGCTGAACGACAACAATTTTATCAGCCGCATCGGCCCGGTTATTCCTCCAAACCATATCGGCGTCAGCGCCCTGGTCGCCATGTCCGTGCCTGAACAACAACTCCAGGCTATTGCCGATAAAATCAGCGCTTATCCCGAAGTTAATCATAATTACGAACGCGAACACCGGCTTAACCTCTGGTTTGTCGTCATCGCTTCCGATGCCGAACACTTACGCACCGCGATCGACTCAATAGAACAGGAAACATCCTACCCGGCCATGCTGCTGCCGATGCTGGATGATTTTTTCATCGATTTGGGCTTTAAGCTGGATCTGGCTAATGCTTGATACCAAAGACCGTCAACTACTGGAGCATGTTCAACTGGGTCTGCCGGTTTGCCAACGACCTTATGCCGAAATCGGGCGGCTTTGCGATATGCCCGAGACTGAAGTAATCGAGCGCCTAACCCGGCTTAAACAACAAGGCCTGATCAAACGCATGGGCGTTATCGTCAAGCATCGGCAGCTGGGCTACCGCGCCAATGCGATGATTGTCTGGAATGTACCGGATAACCTTATTAAACAACTGGGCGGACATATCAGCCGGTTTCCGTTTGTGACGCTCTGTTACCAACGCCCCCGGCAGCCGGAATGGCCGTATAACCTGTACTGCATGATTCACGGCAAAGACAGGGCCACCGTGTTAAATCAACTGGAACAGCTCGTTGACGCTTGCGGCTTGAGCAGTTTCGACAAAGAAATACTGTTCAGCAACCGCTGTTTTAAACAACGGGGCGCTATTTATCGAAATACCGCTTTAGCCCATGGATGACATAGACAAACAAATCATCAACGCTCTGCAAGACGGCTTTCCGATTTGCGACGCGCCTTATCAACAAGTCGCCGCGCATCTGGGGCTAACCGAGCAGGATTTGATAACCCGACTAAAAGCACTGTTAGATAACGGCACATTAACCCGCTTCGGCCCCTTATATAATGCCGAACAAATGGGCGGAGCCTTAACCCTTGCGGCCGTTAAAGCGCCAACAGAACGCTACGATGAAATCGCCGAAATCATCAACAGCTTTCCCGAAGTCGCCCATAATTACGCCCGCAGCCATGAGCTGAATATGTGGATTGTGTTGGCTACCCAAACGCCAGATCAAATCCAGCAAACCATCGGTGCCATCGAAAAACTAACGGGGCTGACCGTCTACAACATGCCAAAAAACAAAGAGTATTTCGTCAACCTGAAACTGGAAGCCTGACCATGCTCGATGAAACAGACCGCAAAATCATCCAGGCAACCCAAGCCGGTCTACCGTTAACGCCTCAGCCCTATCAAACTATTGCAGAACAACTAGGCCTTAGCGCAGATGATGTTATGATGAGGCTAACAGCCATGCAAAACAACGGCGTCATCCGCCGCATCGGTGCAGTGCCCAACCACTATAAACTGGGCTATCGCTTTAACGGCATGACTGTTTGGAATGTGCCTGACGAGTTTATCGATGATCTGGGGCAAAAAGTCGGGCAACTGGAATTTGTCAGCCATTGTTACCATCGGCCCAGGCATCCGCCCGAATGGATGTACAACCTGTTTGCGATGGTGCATGGTAAAAGCCAAGAAGAA
This sequence comes from Candidatus Methylobacter oryzae, assembly GCA_945861405.1. Lineage (GTDB taxonomy): Bacteria > Pseudomonadota > Gammaproteobacteria > Methylococcales > Methylomonadaceae > Methylobacter_A > Methylobacter_A oryzae_A. Next base: position 10,304 of record CAMAUL010000059.1, read on the forward strand.
GTCGACAAACAGATTCAACAGATTGATGATTTGCTAGGCGATAATAATCTGGGTTGCGATGTTTTATACAGCACAAAAATCCTGAAAAAAACCGGTTTTCGAACGAGTGCATAATAGAACACGGATAGCACTGATTAGACGGATTTAAACGGACTTTTATTCACAGTTTATCAGTGCTTATCAGTCAAATTCGTGCTATCCGTGTTCTATTTTTCTAACTATCGAGGTAGTTTTACTGATTATGTTTAGACTAAGCCACTACATGCGGGAATTGATAGACCCGACACCATTAAAACCGGCGCGCAAACCGGCGGCTCCGGTGGTTATCTGGAATTTAATCCGCCGCTGCAACCTCACCTGCAAGCATTGCTACACGACATCCACCGACATTAATTTCCCCAACGAATTGAGCACGTCGGAAATCTATGCGGTCATGGACGATCTGAAAGCCTTTAAAGTGCCGGTGCTGATTTTATCCGGCGGCGAACCGCTGCTGCATCCAGACATCTTCGACATTTCCCGTCGCGCCAAGGACATGGGTTTTTATGTCGCGCTATCGACCAACGGCACTAAAATTTCTGCGGCGAATATCGATCAAATTGCCGCCATTAACTACCAATATATCGGCGTCAGCCTGGATGGCATCAAAGATACCCACGACCGGTTCCGGCGCGTAAAAGGCTGTTTCGACCAGGCTTTAAACGGTATCCGCCTGTGTCTGGAAAAAGGCGTCAAAGTCGGCCTGCGTTTTACCTTAACGCAAGATAACGCCCAGGATTTTCCGGCTATGTTGCAGTTAATGGACGACAACAATATCGACAAGTTTTATTTATCGCATTTGAATTACGGCGGTCGCGGCAATAAAAACCGCAAGGACGACGCCCATTTCGCCATGACCCGGAACGCGATGGATTTGCTGTTTGAAACCAGCTACGAATGGCTTAAGGAAGGCAAAGACCGGGAATTTGTGACCGGCAATAACGATGCCGATGCGGTTTATTTTTTGCACTGGGTAGCCCGGCATTTTCCCGATAAAGTCGAACATATCCAAGCCAAACTGGAGCAATGGGGCGGCAATGCCTCCGGCGTCAATGTCGCCAATATCGACAATCTGGGCAACGTACACCCCGACACGTTCTGGTGGCATTATGAACTGGGCAATGTAAAGGAACGACCCTTTTCGGAAATATGGATGGATACGAGTGATCCATTGATGGCGGGTCTTAAGCAACACCCCAGACCGCTGGAAGGCCGCTGTGTAAGGTGCCGTTATCAAGAAATTTGCAACGGCAACACCCGCGTCAGGGCTGCGCAAACCACCGGAAATTTCTGGGCTGAAGATCCTGGCTGCTATCTAACGGACAGTGAAATATAAACTCTCCGTTCAAGTCCTGTTCGTTTCGCTGTCATGATTTAATCTAATATTTTGTACGCTATCGCCAGACATGTAAGTAATAAACTACATATTTTCCTTAAAAAACAATAGCCTACTCAACTCTCATTTGATAGAGTGTCAATGCAACGATTAAACGAATAATGTCAAAACCTAGCCCTTTTCTTTCATTTGTTTTTTGACCCCATTTGTTTTGCGTTGTTTATTTATAAAAATAATATGTTTTTCTAACTTGGAGAGATTTATGAGACTTTCACTTATGCCTTTATGGGGCGCTATTGCGTTGTTGGCATCATCGGTTGCCATGGCGGCAACCGATTCTCCCTGTACGATTAGCGCTGCGAATGGCAGTACGGTTAATGGGTCTGGTTTATGGGGCGACGTACCTATGGCCACAACTCAGCGATCTGCTACGGACTGCGATGTTGACCAGTTTTCCTGGAATAACTTTTTGTACTTGGTATCCGACGACAATAATGGACATCCGCGCTTTATGAGCCTGGCTCCGTGGTACGATGCGATGCCGGCTTCCGGCAACCCCGTTTGGACTGGCACGTACATCCCGCTGCAAACGACGCAACTGAAGAATAAAATGAACCGCGTCCAGGCTGGGGATGATTTCCAGCTGTTGGATGTCAATGGAAAAACCGTTGCTTATGACATACGCATCAATCAGGACTTTCTAACCTATATCGCCGATAACGATATGTATAAAAAAGGAACCATTGCAAAAGCGGCGGCGGCGTTCAAACAAAACTCATCTGTCGGCGGCATTTGGCTGCCGCCAACTCCGACCAATTCATCGCAGTCCGCACTGGAAATCAAGACTTCTTGGCGAGCTTACGGCAGCGCCGACGACGTCTGCCCGTCGGATATTATGCACTGCGAGAAAGATAGCGCCGGTAACTGGTGGGGGCTGATTGGCATGCATATGACACAGAAAACCCCTCAGCATGGTGAGATGATTTGGGCTTCTTTTGAGCATGTGGCCAATAGCCCCGACTGTAACGCCGACGGCAGCAACCAGATCAAAAAAAATCCCGACTCCCTGAATGTCAATAAGAACATCCCCGGCTTAAAGGATCAAACCGGTTGGAATTTATTCAATTACACCAGCTATCAAGCACAGGGCGGCGATGGGCAAAAATGCATCTACCCGCAAAAAAATGGCAAAGGCACACCACTGTGTCTGACCGACCCTAATCCCTCCGGCGATAAATCGACCTGGATTTCGGTCAACTCCTGCAGGACTGACCAATTGCCAAAGGCTACCAATTGCGATGCGGCCACCGAAAATCTGCACGTTACTTCCTGCCTCAATGCCAATGTGCAGAAAAACCTGCCCTCCTCAATCGCGAGCAAATGGGCTAATTACCGGCTTATCGGCGCTGAATATGTGGAATGGGGATCGGCAGGCACTGGAGCGCCGTTGGTGGGTTGTTGGAATTTTCAAGATGGCGAGTTTGGCTTGAAGTGCGTAGCCGACAAAAGCGGGGAAATTTCAGTCACTCTAGAGGGCACTACACATCTTGCCAATACGACAATGGAAACCTGGATGCAAAAAGGCATCAATTTGAAAACAGCCAGCCTGAAATGGACTTTGACCCAACAGGATTGCCTCTCTTGCCATCAGCCGACGACAAGCCTTAATCAGGGAGACATGAGCCACCTGTTTGGCCGCGCCCAGCAGATAGGCGACGTTGAGGCCGGCCCTATCTACAGCGACAGCGACGCCAAGAATATTTGCCCTGGCGTATGTAAAAATGTAGGCGGCAAATGGAATGGACAATGGACTACGACCGTACCCGGTACAATGTCCGTGTGCGGATGCGTACCCGATAAATAATTTTTTGTAACTCTCGAACCTTTGTAGGCCAATGGAATGGACTCCTCCCATTGGCCTACGCCTTCTGCTTAACCTGTACAGATGATCTGTCTTGAGCAATCAGGTTTCGTCTTTGCCCAGCCAATGTTTCACCGCAGGAGGCTGATAACCGGCATAGCGATCCAGCAGCGCGTATGGCTCGGTCTCCACCATCAACATCGCATGATGATGTTCCTTAACAAACTGCTCGGCCTTTACGTGATCTAGAAATTTGATCAACGCATCGTAATACCCTGCCACATTGAGCAGGCCGCACGGCTTATGGTGAAATCCCAGTTGCGCCCAAGTCCAAATTTCGAATAATTCCTCAAGCGTCCCTATGCCGCCGGGGAGCGCTATAAAGCCGTCTGACAGCTCGGCCATCAGCATCTTCCGCTCATGCATGGAATGGGTGACATGCAATTCAGTCAGATGGTGGTGCGCGACTTCTTTATGCGCCAAGGCCTTCGGTATCACGCCGACGGCTTGGCCGCCTAGCTGCAATACCCGATCCGCCACCATACCCATGATGCCGATACTGGCGCCCCCGTAAACCAGCCTGATGTTTCGGCTGACCATTGATTCGGCAAGTGCAAAGGCGGCTGAGGCGTAGGCATCGAGCCGCCCCGGACTGGAGCCGCAATAGATGCAGATGCTGTTAACTGGGTTCATGTTTGCGTTGCGGTTTAAAATCAGTACTCGGCATCATGATAAACATTCTGCACGTCGTCCAGATCGTTACACAGGTCTAAAAACCTTTCAAACAACGCAATATCATCCCCGCTAATCGGGGTGCTGCCTTTAGGCAAAAATTGAATCTCGTCCACGTCAAAATCAATCTCGCCCAAAGCATCCGATAAAGCTTGTTTGGCTTTGAAATAGTCGGTCTGAGGCGTGAACACGGTGACTTTGCCATCATCGCTTTCAATGTCGGTCACATCGACATCGGCCGAAAGCAACGCATCAAGCACAGCATCCTCGTCATCATTTTTAAATGCCAAGATGGCGGCATGGTCGAACATGTGGCTGACTGTGCCTTGCGTACCTATTTTGCATTTTGTTTTGGTAAAACACTGGCGTACATCGCCAAACGTACGGTTAGGGTTATCGGTCAGGCACTCGACTATCACCATGCAACCGCCGGGGCCGTAGCCTTCGTAACGCGCAGGGGAGAAATCCTCGCCACCGCCGCCTTTAGCTTTGTCGATAGCTTTCTCAATAACATGGGTAGGCACTTGGTCTTTCTTGGCGCGCTCAATTAAACCCCGCAAGGCTAAATTCCCAGATGGGTCAATGCCTCCCGATTTGGCGCTGACATAGATTTCCCGGCCGTATTTGCTGTAAACCTTGGCCTTGGCATCCGATGTTTTGGCCATAGACACTTTACGGTTCTGATAAGCTCTACCCATTTTGTTGTTGCTCCAGTGACAATAATAAAGCCGTAGATTTTACAGATAAGTGTTTGCATAGGAAACTTATGAATTGGCTGGTAAGGCTGAGCATATTAGAAATTGACAGGTATAGCTTAAAACTCGGCTTGTATTGATTGTTTGGTCTACTTACTTATGTTGATTGATATTAAGGCAAACGTTTAATGGCAGTGGTCTGCCCAAAAGCAGTAGTTTGAGAATTGACTTCAAGCAGACATAGCCCTTCCTACGCAAATGCTTGGTCGGCGACACATTGCATGCGTGGAGGTGCTACAGTAATATGCGTGTCTAAACATTAATAAATTTCGCAAGGGCCAGCATGACTGAATTCAAGGAAATAGCGCATTCCGGCGGTAAGATAACCTTTAGCATCACTACAGACATAGAGGGGAACAGGAGCTACCAGATCGGCATCCGAACATCACGCCCTGTTCCCATGGCTATGATTGCTGTGTATGCCTTGCCGCAGGGTGTGCCGGTTGGCTCAATCAACATGGGCGGAATCGGGACGCCTTGGAATCCGCCGCCTTTTCCAGGATGCTATCCGGTGATGATTCAATCGGACAGCGAAGGTAAGTTTGGTCACAACTGCCCGAGTTGTGATGGGTACTGGCGTAGTGGGCCATGGCCCAACTTTTGCCCGTATTGCGCTTTTAGAGCTGAGGGGTACCAGTTTTTATCTAAAGCTCAGCTTAGATTCGTTCGACATTACTGTGACGTTCTCACGCAGGCGAACGAAGGTGATGATGGAGATGTGGTGATAGACATGGACGCAGTTGCAGATGCTGTGGATCAAGAGAGGGAAAAGCCGGCTTTTTACGTGTCAGAGCAAAGCCAGCAGTGCAAGTACAATTGCGCTGCCTGTGAAGAATTTAATGACATCTTGGGGAGGTTTGGCTACTGCTCTCTTTGCGGTACCCGCAACGACCTTGCTGATTTCGAAGTAGTTACTGTTCCCTCCATACGAGAGCGACTTAAAGCCGGAGCAGTACCTCAAGATTGTGTTAGGGATGCGGTGGCGTCCTACGATTCGTTTGTAGCCCAGTACGCGAAACAATTCGCAACATTGGTGCCTCTGACTGATGCCCGTGTAAACCGTTTGACTAGGCAACGCTTCCACGATTTGACGGACGCCCGCACCATCTTCAAGAATTGGTTTGATATAGATTTGTGTGCTGGCATGCAAAATGCCGAATGCCGCGATGTCGAATTAATGTTCCATCGTCGACACGTTTATGAACATAACGGTGGCGAGGTTGATCAAAAGTACTTGGACGACAGTGGCGACACCACCGTGAAGCTCAAACAAGCTATTCGTGAGTCTCAGGAAACCGCCCATGCTCTACTTGGCTCTTTAATAAAAATGGCGAAAAATTTACACAAAGGATTCCATGTATTGTTTCCGCCTGTTGAGGCCCCCATACACGCATTCGAAGAGAAGAAAAAGCTGTAAGGCGGTTTCGATCCAGTCCTGTAGGCTGGGTCGAATGTAGTGAAACCCAGCGTTGTTCACATCAAATCTGGGTTTCGCGTTGCTCTACCCAGTCTACACGGTACTGCAAGGATGCAGGAGATAGAGCAATACATGGAGCAATTGCCGAGAGCACAAGGATGTGAAAAACAGTTCAAAAAATAGTTTCATGTGACTAGCGATATTTGATGTTGCCATCCATGGCTACTGGATCCCGGCAATCCCTGCCGGGATGACGGGTTGCTTAGATGCTGACGTACAAAATAAGGCCTTCTTTCATCCTGCGGCTTTAGCCTTTAATACAAATCACCGGCTCCAGTCTGGCGACTTTTCGGGCTAATCCGGCCCTGTCGGCAATTTCCACCACCGCACTGACATCCTTATAAGCCAAGGGCGCTTCTTCGGCCACGCCGCGCATCGACGGGCAGCGGATAATAATGCCTTGCGCGGCCAGCTGTTCGATCAGCGTTCTGCCTTGCCATTGCTTGGTCGCTTTGCTGCGGCTCATCGCCCGCCCTGCGCCATGACAGGCCGAGCTGAATGCGCGTTGTTCGCTTTCTTTGGTGCCGCACAGTACATAGGAGCTGGTGCCCATCGAGCCGCCGATCAGCACCGGCTGGCCGGTCTTTTTGAATACATCCGGCAAATCGGGATGGTCGGGGCCGAAAGCACGGGTAGCGCCTTTGCGATGTACGTACAGCGATTTCTTTTGGCCGTTTACCGTGTGTTGTTCCAGCTTGCAGGTGTTGTGCGAGACATCGTACAGCAGGTCGAGATGGAGACCGGGAAATACCGTGGCAACAGCCTGCCGGGTCAGATGGGTGATGATCTGCCGGTTGGCTAAGGCGCAGTTGATGGCCGAACGCATTGCACCCAGATAGTGTTTCCCTAAGGGCGAATTTAACGGCGCACAGGCCAGCTCCCGATCCGGCAACACGATCTGGTACTGGGCCGCCGACATCGCCATGTCTTTTAAAAACTCGGTGCCGATCTGATGGCCCAGACCCCGCGATCCGCAATGGATGCTGATCACCACATCATCGACGTGCAAGCCGAAAACTTTGGCGACAGCCGGGTCGAAAATCTTGGAGACCCGCTGCACTTCCAGATAATGATTGCCGGAACCCAGCGTTCCCATTTCGTCTTTTTGCCGTTCGCGGGCTTTTGGGGAAACGTAGTGGGACTCCGCGCCGTCCATGCAGCCGTGCTCTTCGATGCGTTCCAGATCCTGCACTTCGCCATAGCCTTGTTCGAGCGCCCATTGCGCGCCGCCGGTCAGCATGCCGAGCATGCTTTTATGGTTCAAATGTATCTTGCCCTTGCTGCCGACACCGGCAGGAATCGTGCGGTATAACGCATCGGCCAGCGCTTGTTTATGAGGCTCTAATTGGGTGATATTGAGTCCGGTATGCAAGGTGCGAACGCCGCAGGAAATATCGAAGCCGACGCCGCCAGCCGACACCACGCCGCCTAGCTCGGGATCGAAAGCCGCGACGCCGCCAATGGGGAAGCCGTAGCCCCAGTGCGCGTCAGGCATCGCATAGGCGGCCTCGACTATGCCCGGCAAGGTCGCGACATTGGTGAGTTGCTCGTAAACTTTCTGATCCATATCCTGCAACAATTGCTCGTCGGCATAAATAATCGCCGGGACGCGCATGGCGCCTTTGGGCTTGATTTCCCAACAGGTTTCGTCCCGTTGTATGAATTGACTGGTATCCATTGAATAGCTCCTCTAAACATCGACTACACATTGGGCAACCCACGCGTCATCAGCTTGCTGATAGACTCGCAGCTCGGTAAGAGTCGCGCCCTTGATTTCCACGGCGGGTTGGTGTTTTTGCCGGTCAACGGCTGCACCAAAGGCTGTCGCCGATAGCTTGCCGTTTGCAATAACGACCTGATAACGCTTGAACAACAAGCCGTGTACTGCCATTTCATAAATCAATTCATTGATCCAGCTGACCAACAGCAGCTCGGTGTCGGGTGCTGTACACGTTATCGCGACGGCTGTTGCATCCGAAACCAGATCAGGATCGGTCACCACGGCGGTCATCGCGAGAGCGGCTTGTTCAAATGCCTGCTCAAGCGTCGGTGCAATGCCGCGTATGCCGATGTCCGCTTCGTGTTCGAAATGTTCCCAATGGGGTGTTATCGGTTTGCTGTTCAAGGGCGGGCCTCGTTCGATGAATGGTATAAAAACAGGTCAGGGCAGCAAACTATTGAGTACGAGCTACCGAGAATATACGATCAATGGGTCTCGGCAAATACGTAGATCAGCCTATTGAAGTTAAATGAAAATAAACTTATCATACTTACAGTTGCTTGTCCGTCAATCCGTAATCACCGCTCATTGGACTTCGCCCAATGTGAACATCATCAAAACAGGAGAGCGCCATGAGAAGAATTTATTTTTTAGTGCCCAATATCGAGATCACTCATAAAATCGTCAAAGAACTCCAGACTGTAGGCATAGAAGATCGCAATATGCATATCCTGGCGAAACGGGACACGCCGCTTGAAGGCCTGCCCGAGTCCGGGGTGACCATAAAAACGGATTTTATCCCTGCCCTTGAGCGGGGACTCGCGTTAGGCGGCAGCACTGGATTGTTAGCCGGGTTGGTCGGTTTGCGCTTTGCAGGATTTGCGATAGCAGGCGGGCCGCTGTTGGGCATCATCATGGCAGGCGCAACCATCGGCTCACTGATGGGCGGTTTAGCGGGGATGAATTCGGGCAATTCACGGTTGAAACAGTTTGAAGAGGCCATCGAACAGGGGGAATTGCTGTTGCTGGTTGATGTCGAGCGGGAGCGGATAGAAACCATCAGGAAGTTGGTGGTAAGGCATCATCCCGAGGCCCATTTTGAGGGTATCGAGCCGACTCTTCCGCCGTCTTATTGATACCTTCAGGTATGGGTTTACGAACTCGGTGACAGCCGAGCATACCTGATAACATGGCTTTCGCCGTAACATCACAATAGCCTTGCTCTTCAAGCAGGATAGATAGTTCCTCTGTCGAATAAAAAATTTCCAGCGCGTCAATAAAATACTGAATGAGATTTAAAACGGCGGGACTGCTACGAAATAGCAATCCAGTACCGCTAAGGCACAGACGCAAATAAGCATAGTAAACTTTTTCAACCACTTTATTGCTAGGTCTTAACATATCGCAGTGGTAAAAATGTCCGCCCGGTTTAAGGACGCGGTTAATTTCGCCAAACATATGCGCAATTTTCAAGTGACGTGAGGCAAACTGCAAAGTGACCACATCAAAGTGATTGTCAGGGAAGGGCAGTGTGTGAACATCAGCAATCACGCTATTAATGTGAAAGCCCAAGGCCTCGGCCCGCTGCCGACCAACTTCCTGCATATCGGTACTGCGGTCAATTGCATGGACTTCCAGCGTTGGCTCACGTTTAAGCAGGGCAATACCTATCGCATTAGTTCCCGCGCAAACATCGAGCACGCGTTGCTTGGGCTGCAATTCGATCATCGACATAAAGGTACGCAGAAACCAATTCCAACAACCCAGGCTGGCAACTTGATTGCCGCGATCATAATAGGGGGCAATATTCTTAAAGGCATCGTTAAGTTGTTCAGACCAAACCGTGCTAAAAGCCGATTCCCGAATTTGTTCGCGTTTGGTAAGCGGTGGTAAATCCATAGGTATAAAGTTTCCGTAAAAGTTGTTAAGTTTTGTCGTTTTTTGGGGCTTTATTTTTTCGTCCAGCGAGGCAACCACATTTGCGCAAATGATGTTGCAAACATAACCATAGCGGCAAGACTATATCCAAAGCCGCCAATCATGGTAATCCATGCACACCCAGGCCAGAACTTGGTCAGCCACCAAGAGGCAACATCCAAAACCAGAAAAGCAAAAGGCGTTGATATCAAGATCAGTTTCCAGCGCTGATTAAACTCCGCCATGGCGAAAATCCAGCCGACAAACAGAAAAATGAAGCTGATACCGAATAAATGAATATGCGAAACGCGCGTCAACGAGGCAATGCTGGCACCATGATCTATTTCGGCCAAGCCTTTTGCTACTTCAGGTTTGCCTACTTCCGGCAAACCTGAAGTAGCATCGTGACACGAAGCGCAGTATTTTTCAAATAAAGGTCCCACCTTGATCCACTCCGCAACCGGTGCATCGTCGCGCACCCATTGGATCATCGAAAATCTAACGTCATCAGGCGCTTTGGACTTCATTTGACCGGTAAGGGCGGCTTCCATCTTAGAGCCTGAGCGGTTGCCGTAATAACTGTAGACAATGTCATTCATCGACAAACCCGGCTTACCATCGGCCATCCCATGCGTGAGCATGATCTGTGCGCCCGCCATGCACAAACCCAAACCGATCACCAATAAAAAGCCGGTGAACAAAACCCTGTAGCTCAAAGAAAGTTTGCCTAACGTTAAATCATCTCTTGGTTCAATCATTTTTATATGCCTAAAAGTTATAGAGTTAAGACGGCTCTATTTCTGGAATAGAGCAGGTTGGAGTTTCGACCGTATTAGAACGCTAAATTATAAGACAGGGCGACTACATTTGCCGTGTAGTCCTGCTCCTGTAGGCCGGTCGGCATTGAAATGGTCAACTAAAACCGGACACTTTCTTAAGCAGTCTTCTTATAGAATTCCCGCTCAAATTCCAGCGGGGATTGATAGCTTAGTTTTGAGTGTGCGCGTTTACCATTATAAAAAGCCAAGTAATCAATAATACTCAGCTTTGCCGCCTCTTTAGTTCTGAATTTCTCGTAGTTAAGTTGCTCGTGCTTTAAGCTTCGGAAAAACCGTTCTGTCGGTGCATTATCCCAACAGTTACCTTTACGGCTCATGCTTTGCTGCATCTTCATTATCGCCAAGTGTCCTCGGTATTCGTGACTTGCGTATTGGCTGCCTCGATCAGAATGATGTTGTAAGCCAGGCTCAGGTTTTCGTCGCCAAAATGCCATTTGCAGGGCATTAACGCACAACGAAGTTCTCATGTGATCATCAATCGACCAGCCCACCACTTGCCTGGAAAATAAATCGATAACGACTGCGACATAGAGCCAGCCTTCAAGCGTCCAGACGTAAGTAATATCAGTTGTACAGACCTTATTAGGCATAGCAACATCAAACTTTCTATTCAATAGGTTAGGAGAAATCGCCTCATTATGACCGCTGTCGGTAGTGACTTGAAATCGTTTTGGGTAGCGTGGTTTTAAGCCCATTTTTTTCATTAATTGCCTCGCTTTATAACGCCCGACCTGAATATCTTCTTTTATGAAGGCTTCGGATAAACGGCGAGAACCCTAAACTTTCTTATTCTCTTCAAATAGCTGAACCGCCTTGGTTTCAAGCTGTTTTTTCAGTATTTTTTTGGCTGTATCTTCAGGCGTTTTAGACCACGCATAAAAGGCACTGGTACTGACCTGCATGACTTTACACAGCACGGTAGTTGGAAAAGTCTTCTGTTGCTCTCGAATAAATCCGTATTTTATTGGCGTTCTTTCGCAAAGAAGACTGCGGCCTTTTTTACCCTAAAGGGCACCATGTAATATTTCACGCTCCATCCGCAATTGTTCAACTTCTTTACGTAAGCGCGATAATTCGTCTTGATCAGTCAAGTTCAAAACTTTTTTCTTAGTTGCTGATGCCGTTGCTGGTTCTTTTTCGGCTCTAACCCAACGTCCAATAGCGCCAAGAGATATGCCTAAATTATCCGCTGCTTGCTTATGCGTATAGCCTTTTTCATTAACTAACTTGGCTGCATCTTGTTTAAATTCTATCGTGTATTTGGGTCGTTTATGTTTATGTGGTTCGCTCATTATTCACCTCTGTTGACATTATAAATCTGTCTTTAGAAGTGTCCGGTTTTATTAAACCATTTCATAATCGGTTCCTATAGTCGATGATTCCCCTACTTTTTGTCAAACAAATATGCTGAGCGCCTTTTTGATAATTATCAAATTATTGGGAAACGATTACCCCTATGCCCGGCCCATATATGGACTCCTCCGTTTTGCAAGCATTTTCTCTTCGATCGCTACGGTCAGTGAGCGCAGTTGCTCCCATATATCCGGCCTGTTACTGAGGCCATTGATGCCTCCGGCCCTGATGGAATATTCGCGTGTTTTCATCTCTATCAA
>CAMAUL010000060.1 GCA_945861405.1 Candidatus Methylobacter oryzae
AATCTCAATGTCTTTGTGTTGAAACTGCGCTTTGATGGATGCTATAAAATTTTCGTTTATCTCATCAGCATTGATTTTATAAAGTGTGTACATGGTTTTCCTCTCACTTGTTGAGTCGCTTAATCGTAATGAACCAACTCATAAGGCAACGAAGGTTCGCGCCCTTCGATTAAATCAGTCAGAAACTTCCAGAACACGTCCGCTGACGGCGGACAGCCGGGTAAAAAATAATCTATTTTGACGACTTCATGAATCGGTCGCACCTGATCCAACAGCAAGGGCAGCTCTATATCGCTGGGTATCTGCGGATTTTCCACGCCAATACCGTCCAGATAAGCCTCATTCAGGCATTCTTCAAGCGGGATATGATTACGCATCGCGGGCAGTCCGCCGTTAATGGCACAAGCGCCGACCGCAACCAGGATTTTGCAGTTGTTGCGGAACTCCCGCAACACATGGACGTTTTCGGAATTGCACACGCCGCCTTCAATCAGGCCTATATCGCAATTGGTGCAGTGTTCTATATCGGTAATCGGCGAGCGGTCAAACTCAACGACTTCGACCAGTTGCAGCATCCGTTCGTCTATGTCCAGAAACGACATGTGACAACCGAAGCAGCCTGCCAGCGATGTTGTTGCTACTCTAATTTTATTCGCCATGTTTAGGATGCTCCGTGGACAAACTCACTTGATCGATTTGTTTGTGATCGTAAATACGCTCGCCAATCGGCACCTGATAGCCGGTGCGCTTAACCAAAATCGCGCCGGTAGGGCACACTGCGCAGGCTTTATCTGACGCATCCACATCGGTATCTTTCAGCAAGCCGCTTTGGGCATTGACGATCAAATGCTTGTGGATGCCGCGCCCGCTGATCGCAAATACGTCTTTACCATCTTTTTGCTGGCTGGCACGGACGCACAAGGTGCAAAAAATGCAGCGATTATGATCAATCATCACCTCGGCGTGAGAAGCGTCCACTTTCCGATCAGGGTAAAACAAGGGAAAATGGTTGTCGAGCATATTCAAATGATAGGCAACGGCTTGCAGCTGGCAATTACCGGTTTTTTCGCAAGACGGACAAAAATGATTGCCTTCCACAAACAGCATCTGGGTGATTTTTTTCCGATCTTCAATCAGTTCTTCAGCCTGATTAAGCACATCCTGACCATCCGCTGCCGGAAAAGTGCAAGCAGAACAGTTGCGACCATTTACTTTTACGGTACACAGTTTGCAACTACCGTGCGGGGTGAATTCAGGCTGATGACATAAGTGCGGAATATAGACACCCGCCGCCATCGCAGCATCCATAATGGTCTGCCCCTCTTCGAAAGGAATAGTTTTGCCGTCGATAGTAATTGTTTTACTCATGTTCGTTAACCTCCAACTGAGCCAAGTGCGCACCGGCATCATACCGATTCGCCATGCGCCTTGCTGTTTCCAGCGCTCCATCCAAATCGAATCCCGGCTCATAACTGATTTCTTTTAACCGGCTCTGGTATAAATCAGGGTAGCGTTCCAGCGTTGTTAATATCGGATTCGCCGCTGTTTGTCCCAAACCGCAATGGCTATAATTTTTGACCAGCTGACACAATTCTTCAAGCGCAACCACATCGCCTGCTGAGCCATGACCTTCAATTATTTTATCGAGCTGTTTTTGCAACAACGAAGTGCCAACCCGGCAAGGCGTACAAAATCCACAACTTTCATGAGCAAAAAAATGCGTGAAGTTATGAACCATGTCGAGAATATTACGACTGGCGTTGAAAACAATAAACGATCCGCCGGTAGCTAAGTCTTCAAAGGCCAGCTTACGGTCAAACTCCTGATTGGAAATAAAGGTTCCCGATGGCCCTCCCACCTGAACCCCTAACACATCGTCCGCGCCGCAGTCATTCAAAACGGTCTGAACCGTTGTACCGAAGGGATATTCGTAGATACCGGGATGTGCGCAATCGCCGCTGATGCTGAGTATCTTGGTACCTTTCGATTTTTCGGTGCCGATATTGGCAAACCAGTCGCCGCCATTAACCGCAATGCCCGCTGCCGCCAAAAATGTTTCCACATTATTGACGACGGTAGGCTTGCCTAAGTAACCCTGGGTAACGGGATATGGCGGACGGTTGCGCGGTATACCGGCTTTGCCTTCCATCGATTCGATCAGCGCGGATTCTTCTCCACAAATATACGCGCCTGCGCCCAGACAAATTTCAATATCGAAATCCAGCCCCTCACCCAGAATATTACTGCCCAACAGACCGTTTTGACGGCGCTGCTCCAAAATGCTTTGCAGCTTATCGTGTAGATGCAAATACTCGCCGCGCAAATACAAAAAGCCTTGCTTGGCACCGATAATCGCAGCGCACACGGTCATTCCCTCAAAGACCTGATCGGCGTAAGAATTTAATAGCACCCTGTCTTTAAACGTGCCGGGTTCGCCTTCGTCGGCATTGCAAACCACATATCGTTCCGTCTGCTGTTCTTCGGAACAAAATTGCCATTTTGTCGCCGTCTTAAATCCAGCGCCACCCCGGCCCCGTAAACCCGAGTTGTCGATTTCTTTTAGTGTTTCCTTGATGCCTCGCTTAAGAGCCGATTTGAGCGCCACGCCGTGCTCAATTTGTCGATTCAGCAATAAACCGGACTTGTAGATATTGTCATCTACCTGAAATAACTCGCCCGGCCATTCGTCCAGTGGTTTTTGTTGATTAATCAGCGCTACGATTTTATCGATTCCAGGACGATCCAAGCGGGTCAAGGCGTAGCCGTTAACCAAGCCTGCCGGGCCTTGATCGCACATACCTGTGCATGAGGTGTTATCCAGACTGACCACGCCATCTTCCCTGACTGCACCTACAACCACACCCAATTTATTTGCCAGATAGTCGATCAGGCTTTTCTTGCCCAACATATGATCGGTTATCGAATCGCTAATCAACAGCTCATATTGTCCTCTGGGAGCTAGGTGAAAAAAACTGTAGAATTCAATAACGCTGATAATCTGCGTCCGGGGAATGCTCAATGCCGCTGACAGCTGTTCTATTGCTGCTTCCGGGATATAATGGTAGCGGGATTGGATTTGCCTTAGAATTTGCAACAAATGCGTTGCCTGATAATGATTATTTTCTGCGATACCTTGAATAAACTGTCTCACTTTATCTCCCTGACTTTATCTTTCTGGATGTTTGTGGATATTATGATACTGGCAAAATATTACATATATGTGCTTATTCCCTTTTTATTTGTAACTATATCCCACTACCTTAATCCAACCAATAGTTCGCTACATATTTTTCGACCCGAATTGACTGACAAATACTGATGGCAAAAAAATCGCCCCCCTTTAAAGCGGCATTGTCGTTCCCGAATCGTACTATCGCCTACTTTTACAACCAGATTGATCAGCAAAAACGAGTTCTAGCGAAGATTCATGAGCTGCTTCCAGACACGCTAGCCATACATGCCTTGCACTGCGTTATTAACGGCAAGAAACTGCTGGTTTATACCGATTCGGCAGCCTGGGCATCACAACTGCGTTTTTACAACAGCGCAATTCTCGCCGCTATCGCTCCGGTAACCCGGGAGTCGGTCTCGATCATGCAGATTAAAGTTAGGATGGAGATGTTAACTAAAACATCCCATCCTGGCCGGACACCGATCATCCCTTCGGCAGAAAAAATAGCGCTTATTCATAATCATAGCCTCACCGTTTCAGATGAGCAATTGAAGCTAGCGTTGCAAAGATTAAGTGCAACGCTGGCAAAGCGTTCGGCCTTATTCCGCAGGCCTGGGTGACTCGGCCGAGCGCATAAAGGAAATCGGGGCGTTTTCTTCATCGTCAAAGGTGACCATTTCCCAGGCATCCTTGTCATTTAATAAAGCCCGCAGTAATTTATTGTTTAATCCGTGTCCCGATTTATAACCGGTAAACTCGCCAATCAGGCTATGCCCCAACAGATATAAGTCGCCTATCGCATCAAGAATTTTATGCTTAACAAATTCATCCGCATAGCGCAAACCATCCTCATTAATCACCTTGTCATCATCGACAACAATCGCATTTTCAAGACTCCCGCCCAAAGCCAGATTGTTTTCCCTAAGCATCTCAATATCCTTCATGAAGCCAAAAGTTCTGGCCCGGCTCACTTCTTTAACAAACGTAGTCGATGAAAAATCCATCGTAGCGGTTTTTACATGATCCTCAAAAGCCGGGTGTTCAAAATCAATCGTAAAAGTAACTTTAAAGCCTTCAAATGGTTCGAATGCCGCCCATTTGTCGCCATCTTCAACCTTTATGCTACGCTTTATACGGATATACTGCTTCGGACTATCCTGTTCCTCAACCCCGGCAGACTGGAGCAAAAATACAAAAGGCCCGGCACTACCATCCATAATCGGAACTTCTGCGGCACTGACATCGATAATTGCATTATCGATGCCTAATCCGGCAAAAGCCGAAAGCAAATGTTCTATGGTTGATATTTTCACGTCACCTGCAACCAGCGTTGTCGACAACATAGTCTCGCCTACATTTTCCGGGGTTGCGTCAATGATCACCGGCGTATCCAAATCGACTCTGCGAAATTTTATTCCGGTATTCGCTTCAGCCGGGCGTAAAGTTAAATAAATTTTATCGCCCGTGTGGAGCCCTACACCCGTTGCCCTGATTGTGTTTTTTAAAGTTCGCTGTTTAATCATAAAATAAATTACGCTAAGTTAAAGAGGGCAAATAGTTTTAAATTCTACCACAATCAGACCCGAAGACTGTACCCTTTGCACATGGACTCACTAGTCAGCTTGACGTCTTAAAAAAGCTGGAATATCCAGATAATCTAAATCCATATCTTTTTTAGGCTGAGCACCAAAACGCGTTTCCCTGCCTTCGGTTTTATTTCGAATGACTGTAGGCTTATCCAGGCCTTCATAGTTGACTTCACCGGCCACATTTTGGCTCATAAATCCAACCGATGCTTTGGGTGCAAGCTTAACTACTTTAGATGGCATACCCATACCTGTAGCAACCACAGTCACCTTGATGTCATCGCCTAAATCTGGATTAATCGACATGCCGATTTTGATAATCGCATCTTCCGAAGCAAACTCGTGAACAATATTACCGACCTCATCAAACTCGGCAATGCCCATGTCTGCGGCTGAAATATTGACCAAAATGCCGCGCGCACCCTGTAAATTAATATCTTCCAGCAATGGACAGGCAATGGCTTTCTCAGCCGCTTCTCTAGCCCGATATTCGCCTTTAGCCGAACCTGTACCCATGATCGCCGCGCCCATGCCGGACATAACCGTCCTAACATCAGCAAAATCGACGTTAATCATGCCGGGATGAACGATAAGTTCGGTAATACCTTGCACGGCATCCAATAACACATCGTTAGCCGCTTTAAATGCATTCACCAACGACACATCGTTGCCTAGTACCGGCAATAATTTTTGATTGGGAATAATGATCAATGAGTCTACGAACCGTTCAAGCTCCGCTATGCCTAGTTCCGCAGTTGCCAGTTTCTTTTTGCCTTCAAATGAAAACGGTTTGGTCACCACCGCAACCGTCAAAATACCCATGCCTCTGGCAATTTCAGCAATCACCGGAATTGCACCGGTACCTGTGCCGCCGCCCATACCCGCAGTCAGGAACACCATATCAGCGCCCTGTAAAACTTCCCTGATGCGCTCCTTGTTTTCGTCAGCAGCCATTCTGCCGATTTCAGGATTGGTGCCCGCACCCAAGCCCTTGGTTAACTCGACACCTAACTGAATTATCGTATCGATGTTTAATTTTCTTAATGCCTGCGCATCGGTATTTGCACAGATAAATTCAACCCCCTCGACAAGATTACCAACCATGTGACTAACCGCATTGCCACCGCCGCCGCCCACACCGATTACTTTGATAACCGCATGTTCGTTGCTCATATCCATTAATTCATATTTCATAATTATTTCCTCGCCCCTTGTTATCTTACAAAATTATTAAAAATTACCCTGAAACCAATGCTTCATTCTTGAAAACACGCTAGGGCCGTCAGAGTCAATACTTCTGCCCATACCCTGATGCTCTTTGCCATACATTAACAACCCGACCCCTGTAGAGTGGATCGGGTTTTTTACCACCTCAGTCAACCCTGTTACATTTTGCGGCCCGCCCATGCGCACCGGCATATGGAAAATCTCCTCCGCCAAATCGATCAATCCCATTACTTTTGAACTGCCGCCCGTTAATACGATGCCGGCGGCAATTAATTCCTCAAAACCGCTACGCCTAAGTTCCGATTGAACCAGCAGCATCAGCTCTTCATAACGCGGCTCAATAATCTCGGCCAGATTTTGCGTTGAAATCTTGCGCGGCGCTCTATCGCCGATACTGGGTACTTCAATAACCTCATCGACATTCGCCAACTGCGTTAAGGCGCAGGCATATTTGCGTTTAATATCCTCGGCATTCATTGTCGGCGTACGTAGCGCAACGGCAATGTCATTGGTCACCTGATCGCCGGCTATCGGAATTACTGCCGTGTGTTTTATCGCGCCTTCCACGAATATTGCAATATCGGTAGTACCGCCGCCAATATCGATCAGACAAACGCCCAATTCTTTTTCATCTTCGGTCAATACCGAATTGCAGGATGCCAGTTGCTCCAGCACAATGTCATCAACTTCCAGCCCGCAGCGCCGGATACATTTGACGATATTTTGCGAAGCGCTGACGCTGCCGGTAACCATATGCACCTTGGCCTCCAGCCGAATGCCCGACATCCCGATAGGCTCCTTAATGCCTTCTTGCAAGTCGATCACAAATTCCTGAGGCAAGATATGCAGGATTTTCTGATCAGCAGGAATCGCCACGGCGCGGGCGGAATCGATCACCCTGTCTATGTCGTACTGGGTCACTTCCTTGTCCTTAATGGCCACGATACCGTGAGAATTAAGGCTACGGATATGGCTGCCCGCAATACCCGCATAAACCGACTTAATCTGGCATCCTGCCATTAATTCAGCTTCTTCAATGGCGCGTTGTATGGATTGCACGGTCGACTCCAGATTAACCACAACACCCTTTTTCAGGCCTCGCGATGGTGTTGAGCCGATGCCGATGATTTCGATATTGCCATCACTGCTGAGCTCACCCACAATAGCGGCGACCTTCGATGTGCCGATGTCCAACCCAACTATTAAATTACGCTCTGTTTTTTTCGCCATTTCATTTACTCTGTTTTGTATGGTACAGGCGACCAGCCGGTCGCCCCTACTAGATTAGCCATCTGTTTCAGGTTGAGGAGTCGCCATTTTCTTCCAGTCAATTTCTTCAGTTCCCGGCTTCCATGAAACCGCATACCCATTGGGATATCTCAAATCGACTATGGCTATTTTCTCAACCTGTTCTTGTCCTAATACTTCCAGCGTTTTTAAAAACCGCTGTAATTTCTTTAGCTGTTCATTACGTCCCAACAATATTTCCAAGCCCGTTGTTAATTTGATCTTCCATGCCCACCGATCATTAATCGTGAACTCCGCCATTTTCATCGATTGATCGGCTAATGCCGTGTTTACACCCTTCATTATTTCCAGCGTCTTTACCTGTTGCTGCTCTGGCCCTTGTAAAATCGGCAGGGTCTTAAACAGCTCTATATTCTTCGGCGTAACAATCTCGCCCCGCGTGCTGATCAGGCTTTGCAGTCCCCAACGCACATAAGGCTTTTTTTCGCGTATCTTTATGTCGATAGCGTCGGGCCAGACCCGTTTGACCGTCACGGTATCCACCCAAATCAATTCCGAAACCGCCTGATGTATGGCTTGCATATCGGCATCGAAAAAACCGGTCATCACTAAGGGCCGCAAAGCCTCCTTTATCTCTTCCTTACTGAGGTATTGAAAAACCCCTTCAATACGCACATATTTAATCGGGATGATTTTGATGCCTACACTTGCCGCCCAGCCTAGGCCTGCAAACAGCAATGCAGCGATCATAATTTTTACAACGGTCATCCTTCATCACCCGCAACTGGTTTCCAGAATGCGCCAGACCAATTCCTCAAAATCTATGCCCGCTTGTCTCGCCGCCATCGGCACTAAACTATGGTCGGTCATACCGGGGACGGTATTCACCTCGATCAACTGGTACTGCCCCGCGTCATCGATAAAGACATCCACTCTGCCCCAGCCTTTAACGCCAACTACCTTGCAAGCCGTTACCGCCAATTCCTTTAATGACTGCTCCTGCTCAAAGCTCAGGCCGCAAGGGCAATGATATTGCGTGGTCGTCGCCTGATATTTTGCCTCATAATCGTAAAATGCATTTGGGGTTTCCAGTCGGATAACCGGCAGCGCCGCGCCATCCAGCACCGCAACGGTATACTCCTTGCCGGTAACCCAGGCTTCCGCATAAACATCGCAGCGATACTGTGCCGCCATGGCTAAAGCTTTTTGCAATTCATCCCGATTGGTCGCCTTGCTCATGCCGATGCTGGAACCTTCCTGTGCCGGTTTGACGATAACCGGAAAGCCCAGCTTTGCTATGCAGGCATCCAGATCGGCTTCATCTTCCAATAAGCACCATTTTGGCGTGACCAATCCGTAACCCTGCCAGCACAACTTGGTTCGAAGCTTATCCATGGTCAGCGCCGATGCCATCACGCCGCTGCCGGTATAGGGTATCCCCAGCACTTCAAGCACTCCTTGCAACACGCCGTCTTCGCCGCCGCGTCCGTGGATAATATTAAATACCCGGTCGATCTTTAACCCTGCCAGCGCTTCAATCGGACTGCCTGTAACATCAATGGCAAGCACATCCACGCCTTTATTTTTTAACGCTTCATAGACAGCCGCGCCGCTTCTTAACGAGACCTCTCTTTCTGCTGCCGAACCGCCCATCAATACCACGACATGGCCGAATTGCTCCGGCTTGCTTAACGCCATTGCTTTCATATTGCTACACCTACCATACAAACCTCGGTCTGCAAGACCACCCCGTGCTGTTGTTCAACTTTGTCCTGTACATAATGAATAAGCGCTTCAATATCCGTTGCCGTTGCATTGCCGGTATTGACTATAAAATTCGCATGCTTTTCCGACACACACGCCCCGCCTATCGCATAGCCTTTCAAACCGGTTTGTTCTATCAACCGCGCCGCATAGTCGCCTTGGGGGTTTTTAAATACCGACCCGCAACTGGGCTGATTGGTTGGTTGCGTCGCCCCCCGTTTTTCCAATAATCCTTTGATCTTCTGCTGGCTATCTGTCGTATCGCCTTGCTGCAAAGTCAGCAGGCAAGATAAAAACCACTCGTTTTCAAAACCCATGACAGACCGGTAACTTATCTTGAAATCCAGAGGCTTTCTCTGTGTGACCTTACCTGACCTATCCAACATGTCCACACTGCTAACGATAGCCCAGGTTTCGCCGTCAAAGGCTCCTGCATTCATCTTCAAGGCGCCGCCCATGGTTCCGGGTATGCCCGCCAGAAACTCCGCACCGATTAAACCACGCTCTCCACAAAATCGCGCCACATGCGCACAGGGAACGCCTGCTTCAACATAAACCGAACCGTCATGGGTCAAGCCCATCTCTTTTAACCGGCTCTTGGTGTTAATCACTGTTCCGCGTATGCCGCCATCCCTGACCAGTAAATTGCTGCCCAAGCCCATCCAGAACACCGGCTCGGAATCCGGCAGCGTCTTTATAAAATCGACCAAATCCTGCCGATCCTGCGGGATGTACAGCTGATCCGCAGGGCCGCCAACACGCCAACTGGTGTACTTCGCCAGTGGTTCGTGCTTAAGCAAACGACCTTTCGACATCTGCATCATTCTAAAAAAAACAGCTTGCCCTGCAAGGCTTCTGCCAACGACTGCGGCAACTGAGCAGCAATCTGCCCGACGTTGCCTGCACCCATAGTCAAGATCACGTCCCCAGCTTTTACAATCCCAGCCAATATCTGCGGCAATTCTTCCCAGTTCTCGACAAATACCGGCTCGACCTGCCCGCGTACACGGATGGCTCGGCTTAATGCCCGCCCGTCCGCCCCGGGAATCGCCGTTTCGCCAGCCGAATAAACATCCATTAGGATCAGCACATCAATGGCAGACAGTACCTGCACGAAATCCTCAAATAAGTCCCTAGTGCGGGTATAGCGGTGCGGCTGAAAAACAATGACCTTGCGCCGATCCGGCCAGGCTTGGCGCAAGGCTTCCAACGTCGCGGCAATTTCGCGCGGATGATGTCCGTAATCATCAACCAAAGTTAGTTTGCCCGCCCCCATCGGCAAATCGCCGTTCATCTGAAAGCGTCTGCCTATGCCTTTAAATGCACCCAGGCTCCTGATAATGGCTGCATCATCGACCGCCAGTTTGCTGGCGACGCAAATCGCCGCCAGCGCATTGAGCATGTTATGCCAGCCGGGCATATTCAAGGTAACCTGTAACGGCGGATAGTCGCCTCTGCGCATCACGTCAAACGTGGTATGCATACCCTGCTGCTTGATATTTATTGCCCGCACATCGGCATCTTCATGGACGCCGTAAGTCATTACCGGTTTCGATATTCCCGGCAGTACCGCCCTGACGCCTTCATCATCCAGGCACATCACCGCCAACCCATAAAAAGGCAGATGATGCAGGAACTCAACAAACGTATCTTTTAAGCGCTGAAAACTGCCCTCATAGGTTGCCATATGATCCTGGTCGATATTGGTAACGATGGCCATCATCGGCTGTAAATATAAAAATGACGCATCACTTTCATCGGCTTCTGCAACCAGATATTGGCCTAAACCTAATTTGGCATTACTGCCTGCACTGTTTAAACGCCCGCCGATCACAAAGGTAGGATCAAGCCCGCCTTCGGCCAGAATACTTGCAGTCAAACTGGTAGTTGTGGTTTTGCCATGAGTTCCGGCGACAGCAATCCCGAATCGAAATCGCATCAATTCAGCCAGCATTTCCGCTCGAGGAATGACAGGTATCCTTTGAATATAGGCTTCGTCAATTTCTTCATTGCTGCGGTCTATCGCACTGGAAGCGACCACCACATCGACTTTAGCTATATTTTCCCGTTTATGCCCGATGTTGATGCTTACGCCTAAGCTTGCCAGTCTTTGGGTTACCGCGCTTTCCTTGATGTCCGAACCGGAGACCTGATAACCCAGGTTCGACAACACTTCGGCGATGCCGCTCATGCCGGTTCCGCCTATGCCGACGAAATGTATCCGGTCGATGCCGCCTAAAGCCTGAGTCTGCATCTGGCTGTTAGATAAACTCATAATCCCGCCTCGACAATACAAGCGCTGGCAACAATTTCTGTCGCATCCAAGCGTGCGTATTTTTTTACTATTTTACTCATGACATCCAATTGCTTCACTACCTTAGTTATATGCTCTGCCAGCGTTGCCGCATTCAAATCTTTTTGCATCAACAGCAACCCGGCACCGGCATCGGTTAAATACCGGGCATTGGCTGTTTGATGGTCATCAATCGCGCTCGGCAACGGGATGAAAATCGCCGGAACCCCAGAGGCCGCCACTTCACTGACGGTCATTGCGCCGGATCTGCAAATCACCAGATCCGCCCATTGGTAGGCCGATACCATGTCTTCTATAAAGGCAGTAACTTCCGCGTTCTTGCCTAAGGCTTTATATCGGCTCTCGACCTGATTTTGCATGACCGTACCGGTTTGGTGCTTTATTTGCACTATGCTCCCCTGCGTTGCCTCGGCACCTAAGATCGCAACCGCCTCAGGCACCACTTCATTCAATATCTGGGCTCCCTGGCTACCGCCTACAACCAAAATGTTAATCCCCCTCAATCCCTCGGCAACTGCTCCCGGCGTTGCTCTACCTCCTGCGTCCATGCAGTCGCCTTTTTCAAAGGGGGAAGTTATCCCCCCCTTTGAAAAAGGGGGGCTAGGGGGGATTACAAACTGTTTTCTCAACGGGTTTCCGGTAAATTTGGCATTCAATTTTTTATCAAAGCTACCCGGAAAGGCTTCCAATACTTGGTTGGCCATGCGCGCCAATAGCCGGTTCGTAGTGCCGGGCACCCGATTTTGCTCATGAATAATCAGCGGTATGCCTAATAGCTTTGCCATCAACCCTCCAGGCCCCGCTACAAACCCGCCCATCCCCAATACCACATCAGGTTTGCGCTGCCGCAATATTTTCAAGGCCTGGAGACAAGCCTTCATCAATAACAATACGGCGGTTATTTTCGACAACCAACCTTTGCCCCGGACACCAGCAACTGACAGCCAGTCGATCTCTATGCCCTGCTCTGGAATCACCCGGCCTTCCAGACCTTTTTGCGTACCCAGCCAGCTGACCTGCCAACCTTTTTCGATCAGCGCCACCGCAACCGCCAGCGCTGGAAACACATGCCCGCCGGTTCCGCCAGCCATAATAACGATACGCTTAACCATACCGATGTCTCGCTCCCATACGCTGCTGAGGAGTCGTAGCGGCATTTTGTTCAGCGAATTCGTGTTGTACCCGGAATAGCAATGCAACCGCACAACACATGATAATTATGCTACCGCCGCCATAACTCATTAGCGGCAGGGTCAGGCCTTTGGTCGGCAAAACACCCATATTGACGCCCATGTTAACGAATGACTGGAATCCAAACCAAATTCCCAGTCCATAGGCAATAAATGCGGAAAACCGTTGGCCCGCCTGTTCGGCGGCCATGCCTATTGCAAAACTGCGCCATACCAATAATGAAAATAAGCCAATCACAGTAATCACACCCAAAAAACCCAACTCTTCTGCGATCACCGAAAACAGAAAATCGGTATGCGCTTCGGGTAAATAAAATAATTTTTGTAAGCCACTACCCAAACCCACGCCCAGCCATTCCCCGCGTCCGAACGAAATAAGCGCCTGGACTAATTGAAATCCGCTTTTCAACGGGTCAGCCCAAGGATCCATAAAACTGGTGACACGAATCAGACGATAAGGCGAGAAATAAACCAGCAACATCGCCAGTATGCCAATTACCGATAGCAACACGATAAATTGCGATAATCTCGCACCTGCTAAAAACATGATACCCATGGCTATCATCAAAATAACGACGGCTGAACCAAAATCCGGCTCCAACAGCAACAAAACGCTGGCTATCGAAAATAATCCCAGCGGTTTGAGCAAGCCTACGCCTGAGTTTTGCACTGACGCCTGATGGCGGGTCACATACCCGGCCATATAGACGACCGAAAAAAACTTCACCACTTCGGATACCTGAATTCTTATTCCCCCTATCGACAGCCATCGCACACTGCCGTTAACCTTTACACCGAGACCGGGTATCAGCACAATAATCAGCAACAGTAATCCCGCAATGAACAATCGGGGGCCATTCTGTTCCCATACCCTCATCGGAACTGCCACCACGCCTGCGCCAAAAACCAGTCCCAAACCGATATGCATTAACTGCCTGACGGGATAATGCATACCATCACCGGTCAATTTTATGCCCAGATGCAAAGACGCAGATGCCACCATCACATAACCGATCAGCAGTAAACTGATGCTCACGAAAAGCAATACCGGATCAAAATGAAATTGGCCAAGCTTTGCTTTCATTGATGTTCCCCGCACAGCCGCTTGCTCATATCGCCGCCATCAATGGCGGAACCACCGTCGGCGTTTTAGACGTTGCCGTACGGTCAACTAACGCCAACACCGCTTTGGTGAATTTTTCGCCCCGATCCTGATAATTTTTATATTGATCGAGGCTGGCGCAGGCTGGCGACAGCAACACGCTCTCGCCGACATCGGCAAGGCCCGCTGCAATCTGTACCGCTTCCGCCATGTTGTCTGCCGAATAAACCGGGACGCAGCCATTCAAGGCCTGCTTTATCAGGGCTGCATCTTTCCCCATCAACACCACGCTTTTTGCCTTTTCTTTGATGACAGGTGCCAATTCATTCATATCGGCGCCTTTCGCATCGCCACCGGCAATCAAAATCACTTTGCGTGCATAACCCTGCAAAGCGGCGACGCAAGCGCCGATATTGGTTGCTTTTGAGTCATTAACCCAGGTGACACCGCGAATCTCTGCGACACGCTGCATCCGGTGGCTTAGTCCTTTAAATTTACGCAGGACATCGCACATAATCTGTTCATCCAAACCCACAGCCACGCCCAAGGCCAGTGCGGCCAACGCATTGGCCGCATTATGCCTGCCTTCCAGCGGCAACTCAGCCAGCGGCATCAGGCGCGATTCGTTGTGCATCAGGTATTCCGTGTCGCCTTCGAACGCAAGGTGGAAATCAGCTTTCTTATTAATTGAGAAGGTGACTGTATTTCTAGGATCATCTCGCATCGCATCAACAACAGGGTCATCGACATTGATAATCATGACGCCGTCGCCCCTGAATACTCTTTGTTTTTCCCGGGCGTATTCGGCCAAATCGGCATGCCTGTCCAGATGGTCGGCGCTGACATTGAGCACGGTCGCTGCTGCCGCATTCAAAGCTGATGTTCGCTCCAACTGAAAACTCGACAGCTCCAGCACATAGAGCCGCGCATTTAACGCCAGCAAATCCAGGGCCGGTGTGCCCAGATTTCCGCCTACGCCCACTTCCATTCCTGCGGCTTTTGCCATTTCGCCGAACATGGTGGTCACTGTGCTTTTGCCATTCGAGCCGCTGATTGCAACGATAGGCACATCGACAGAACAGGCAAACAGGTCTATATCGCTGACTATTTTTGAACCGTTGGCGATGGCTTTAACAATCGCCTGCTCATTCAGCGACACGCCGGGACTGACCACCAGATGCGTTGCCACCTTAAACGCGGCCTCATCGAAACCCCCGGTAAACACCGGCGTATCGGGCATCTGCTGAGAAAACTCATCCATCATCGGCGGCTGGGCGCGACTATCGATAATGGCGAACTTAAAGCCCAAGTCTTGCAGATAATGCGCAACCGAAATTCCCGTGTCGCCCAGCCCCACGACCAATACCTTGGCCGTTTGCGGATCCAACGCGAAATTCTTTTTCAATAATGCTGTAATCGCTGCACTATCCATTTCTTATCTCAGTTTCAAAGTAGCCAAGCCGATCAACACCAGGATGACGGTAATAATCCAGAAACGCACGATCACGCGGGGTTCCGGCCAGCCTTTCAATTCAAAATGATGATGAATCGGTGCCATCCGAAAAACGCGTTTCCCGGTCATTTTGAAAGAGGCCACCTGAATAATCACCGACACCGTTTCCATGACGAAAACGCCGCCCATAATCACCAACACGATTTCCTGCCTGACCAGCACCGCCAACACGCCTAAGGCTCCGCCCAGCGCCAGCGCGCCGACATCGCCCATGAACACCATCGCCGGGTAAGCGTTAAACCACAAAAAGCCCAATCCCGCGCCAACCAAAGCCGCACAAAAGACGATCAACTCCCCGGAGTTCGGCAAATAGGGTATCGCCAGATATTGCGAAAACATCACATGCCCGGACAGGTACGCAAAAATCCCCAAACCGGTCGCAACCATCACGGTCGGCATGATTGCCAGTCCGTCCAGCCCATCCGTCAGGTTGACGGCGTTGCTGGTGCCGACAATCACAAAATAAGTCAGCACTATGTACATCCAGCCCAACTCCAGCACGAAGTCCTTAAAGAACGGCACTATCAATTGCGTTTCGGCAGGCAGGATTGCGGTTTTGTACAAAAAAACTGCCGCCACTAAACCAATGACCGATTGCCATGAGTATTTGGCCTTCGCCGACAAACCATCACTGTTGCCCTTGATGACTTTTCGATAATCATCGACAAAACCGATCACCCCGTAACCCAAGGTCACCAACAAAATCACCCAGATATAGCGGTTGCTTAGGTCTGCCCACAACAGAGTGCTGAATGCTATAGCGACCAGGATCAAAGCTCCGCCCATGGTTGGCGTACCCGCTTTTTCGTAATGCGATTGAGGCCCCAACTCACGGATACTTTGCCCGATCTTTTTGCTACTTAATTTCCTGATCATGACCGGCCCGACAATAAATGAAATCATCAGTGAGGTTAAGGCCCCCAGAATGGCGCGAAAAGTCAGGTAATGAAATACCCTGAATCCGCCATCAAAGGTCATTAGATAATCTGCAAAATAAAGTAACATTCTATATCCTGAAATTCTGAACCAGCGCGGCCACTACATTCTCCATGCGCTGAGCCCTTGACCCTTTGATCAAAATTGCTTCATCGCCCTTGAGTTCTTGTTTTAATGTTTCAATTAATTCTTCTTGGGTATCAAAAAAAGCGGCTCCTTTGCCAAAAACCTTTACAGTATTTCGGGCATCAGAACCTATAGCCAGGAGACGCACGACACCACTTGATTTGATTAGTTCACCCATTTGTTCATGTATTTTTGGACTCTCTGGCCCCAATTCCCCAAATGCCCCTAAAACCAGCCACCGGTCACCGGCACAGTTAGCCAGCACGTCCAGCCCCGCTTTCAGTGAGGCGGAATTGGCATTATAAGTATCATCGATCACAATATTGCCTAAACGGCTGACCAGCGGCTGCAATCTTCCGGTGACCGGCTTTACGCTTTCAAGCCCTTGTTTAATCTGTTGCAGGTCGATGTCCAGCGCCAGGCAGGCCGCCGTTGCCGCCAAGGCGTTAACGACGTTATGCCGACCTGCCAGCTTTAGCTTTACTGCCATCTCGGCTTGCGCGGCCACCAACTCAAAGGTCGTAGCGAACGCATGGTCAATAATTTCTGTTTTAACGGAATGCGCTTTCACATCAGCCCGTTCATCAACCCCGAACGACATGACCTTTCTTGTTCCGGCCACTGACTGCCAGTAGCCGAAATAATCATCATCCCGGTTAAGTACCGCCACGCCGCTGTCTTTGAGTGTCTGGACTATCTCACCTTTGGCTTTGGCAACGCCGTCAACGCTACCGAAACCTTCGATATGCGCGGCACCCACATTGGTGATGATCGCCACATCCGCCTGCACAATTCGGCTGGTGTATTCAATTTCGCCCGGATGGTTTGCGCCCATCTCGATCACTGCATACCGGTGCTGTTCGTTCAAACGCAACAAGGTCAAGGGTACGCCGATGTCGTTATTCAAGTTGCCTTGGGTAAACAGCGTATTGCTTACAGGATGTAGGCAAGGGGCGTGAGCAGGAGCGGAAGCTTTGCCATTCACACTCAATATTGCCGCCACCATTTCCTTGACGGTGGTCTTGCCGTTACTGCCGGTAATGCCGACGACCGCCAGGGATGGTGCCTTGTTCCGCCAGGCACCTGCCAGCTGAGCCAATGCCAGACGCGTATCGTCAACCACAATATGAGGTATTGTTGAGCTAATGCCTTGATGCACGATTGCCGCTACGGCCCCGGCTTGTTCAGCCCTGTCTATAAACTGATTGCCGTCGAAATTATGGCCTTTAATCGCCACATAAAGCTCGCCCGGCTTTATTGCCCGCGTGTCGATGCTGACCGATGAAATAACAACATCTTCACCGACCCGCTGCCCCTGCACACACTCTGCAATTTCACTCAGCATCATATTCATCATTTGCCTTGCACCTTTAGCCTTTAACCTTGCGCCTGTCTAAAGCTTCCATCACCACCTGCCTGTCGCTAAAGGGCAGTTGCACACCGTTGATTTCCTGATATTGCTCATGGCCTTTACCCGCTATCACAATGCAATCATCTTTCCCCGCATTGGCTACCACTTTTTGTATTGCCTGCTCTCTGTTTTGTATAACTTCAACCTTGGCTGATCCACACCCCGCCAAAATATCATTGACTATATCCAGTCCGTTTTCGTATCGCGGGTTGTCATCGGTAATCACCACATGATCCGCCCACTGTTCGGCAATTTTTCCCATTTGTGGGCGCTTGCCGGTATCCCTGTTCCCACCGCAACCGAACACTACCCATAAAGCCTGTTTGCAATGCTTGCGCATACTGGATAAAACCTTGTCCAAGGCATCCGGGGTATGGGCATAATCGACAAATATCAATGGATGGGCCGTGCCCCCAAATCGTTCCATACGGCCATCAACCGGCTTTATATGACCCAGCCTTTTAGCGGCCTCAGGCAACGAAACCCCCATAGCCAGCATGACAGTCAAAACAGCCAGGACATTCTCTACATTAAAGTCGCCGTAAAGCGGCACTTTCACCCGCTGTAGCTGATCTTGCCAGCGCAGCTCAAATTCGATCCCATCCGTTTTATGCACTATATTTTCTGCATAGACACTTTCGCCTGAAGCCGCTGTTTTTCCGTTGGCGCTAAACTGCCATAGCTGCGCAGATTCGGGTACTGCGGCAATAATTTGCCCGCTGTAAACATCATCCAAGTTCACCACTGTGAAAGCTAAACCCGGCTGTTTTAACAACGCCAACTTAGCCTGCACATAAGCGTCCATCGTGCCGTGGTAATCCAGATGATCGCGGCTAATATTGGTAAATACCGCGCCTTTAAACATCACCCCGTTGACCCGGCCTTGCTCCAATCCATGCGAGGAAACTTCCATCGCCACGGTGCGCTTTTTATTCTTTAATAATTCGGACAATATTTGCTGAATTGCCAACGCATCGGGCGTAGTGTTCAGCGTCTTACTGAGCTTGCCCCACTCGCCCCAACCGAGTGTCCCTATGATTCCGCAGTCATCGAGCATCTGGCTCAAAAACTGGCTGCACGACGTTTTCCCGTTTGTGCCGGTAATGCCGATAACCGTCATAAACCGTGATGGATCGCTGTAAAATCTTGTAGCCAATGCCCCCAACTTTAAACCCAGGTTTTCTACTGGAATCATCGGGACACGATTGTAACTGCTACGCTGCAAAGCCTCGGCCAACTGCCGACCATCCCCGGTCGGATCGAAAATGACCGCGCAGGCTCCATTATTGATAGCCTGTTCGACATGCGCCAAACCATGCTGTTTGGCACCGGCCAACGCAATAAATGCATCGCCGCCTACCACCGCCCGGCTATCCAAGGCCAAGCCGGTAATCGGCCTATCGTCCCGACCTGGAATCAAAGCGAGCCCGTTTAATAAATCTTTTAGTCTAGGCACACCGCTTCGCTGCTCCTGCATTACTCTCGGCAACCGCTCCATGTGTTGCCCTATCTCCCCCATCTCTGGGGTCGTACCGCAGTCGTCGGCAACCATCAAGTTACGAGCCTTTCCGTGTCAACAAGATGGGCATATTATCCTGCTGGTCGGGAGCCACCTCCAACACCCTCAAAGCCCCCCCCATCACCTTGGAAAACACCGGGGCCGAAACTATCCCGCCGTAGTATTGTCCCGCAGACGGCTCATCAATCATGACCACGACAATCAAGCGCGGATTTTTTGCCGGAGCCATGCCTGCAAAAACTGAAAAATAACTTTTCTCGACATACCCGCCCGCACCGGCTTTTTTTACCGTCCCGGTTTTACCGGCGGCGCTGTAGCCGTCAACTCTGCCCTCGTAAGCAGTACCGTCTTTCAAAAGTACCGTTTCCAGCATCGCTCTGACCCGCTTGGCGGTCTTAGCTGAAAACACGCGCTGCCCGTCTACATCGTCATCCCGTTTTAACAAGCTGACCGAGTGCAAAACACCGTCATCAGCCAATGCCGTATAAGCTCTTGCCAACTGCAATGCCGAGGTACTCACGCCATAACCGAATGACAGTGTCGCCCGGTCAAAATCATGCCAGTGCTGGTAATCCAGTAGGCTTCCGCTGGCTTCTCCGGGAAAGCCGGAACCCGCTGCAACGCCAAAACCCAGCTTGTTGTATATCCCCCAAAAATATTCCGGCGGCATTTTCAATGCCATCTGACTGACCGCAACATTGCTGGATTTTTTCAGCACACCGGTCAAATCCAGCGTTCCATAATTATGCACATCCTTAACCACATGATTCCCGACCTGATAAAATCCGTGGGTTTCAAACATATCATTCGGCTTGACATAGCCCCCGTCCAAAGCTGCCGCTACCACAAATGGCTTGACCGTTGACCCCGGCTCGAAGACATCGGTCAACGATCTATTCCGATACAAGCTTTCTTTTAAACTCTTTCGGGTATTCGGATTAAATGACGGCTGATTGACTGCCGCCAGAATTTCCCCGCTCTTTGCATCCAGTACCACCAGCGCCGCCGATTTTGCCTTGTGCAGATTAACCGCCAATTGCAACTCGCGATAAGCGAGGTACTGGATGCGCTGATCAATGCTTAACTCAAGATTCTTGCCACCAACCGGTTCCTTTATATTTTCTACATCTTCGATAATCCGCCGTTGTCCATCCCTGATAACCCGCTTGCTGCCTGGAATTCCTTTTAATGACCTTTCATACCCCGACTCAAGCCCCGCCTGGCCCACATCGTCAATATCGGTAAAACCGACCAAATGCGCCGAAACCTCTCCAGCCGGATAAAAGCGCTTGAATTCCCGTTCGAAATAGATGCCCGCAAGCTTCAATGCCTTGACCTGATCGGCAACCACCGGGCTGATTTGGCGGGCCATATAAGCAAACTGCCTATGCGCATCGGCCTTAATCAGCTCCTTGACCCTTCCCTTCGGTAAGCCCAACAATTTTTCCGCTTGCCTGATTTCGCCTTCTTTTCCCGGTTCAATCTGTTGCGGATTCATCCAGATCGACTCGACCGGGGTGCTGATTGCCAGCGGCGCGCCATTTCTGTCTTTTATCATGCCCCGGTATGCCGAAACCGACACCTCGCTGACATGGCGCATATCGCCCTGATCCTTAAGAAACTGCTTATTCAGCACCTGCAAATCGACAGCCCGCCCAACCAGCACCGCCATACAAGCCATGATAAAAATGACAACTATTTTCCTTCGATTTCCATAAATGCCGGAAGAGTCGTTACCGGCATGGTGGAACCGATACAACCGATCTGAATAATTGCCGCCTTTGCCGTGTGTCCTGTATTTGCCTTGAAAATGTATCATTTACGGCTTTATATAAATAATTTTTTCCCGCACCGGCATCACCAGCCTCAGCTGTTCCCGCGCCACTTGCTCCACCCGGTTCTGTTCTGCCAAGGTTGTCAACTCCAGTTGCAGCTGACCCCACTCCACCTCGTACTGATCCAACTCCCGTTCCTGCTTTTGGATCTCAATAAAAATTAATCGCGAGCGATACTTGCTGTAAATAACGGTCAGCGCCGAGATCAACAACACCAATATCAGCACCCCTTCTATATAGCGACCAATGACCATTTAAACTCTCTCGGCTACCCGCATGACTGCGCTTCGCGCTCTGGCATTTTGAGCGATTTCCTGCGGCCCGGCTTTCAGGGCTTTAGCTGTTTTCTTCAAGATACCCTTGGCTATATCGGCTTCCTTAATGGGCAACTTGCCGGGGTTATATTTGGCTCCCGACTCTGCCCTGATAAAGCGCTTAACGATACGATCCTCCAACGAATGGAAAGAGATCACCACCAAACGCCCTCCCGGCTTCAAAACTCTGGCCGACTGCTCCAAGACATTTTTTAATTCATCCAACTCCCTGTTGATTTCAATGCGTATCGCCTGAAAACTTCGGGTTGCCGGATGCTTGTGCTGCTCTTTAAACGGCACTACGTCTTCAATTAACTTCGCCAACTCCCTGGTTGTGATAATGGGCGCTTCAACTCTTCTTTCAATAATCGCGTGAGCTATACGCCGCGCAAACCGCTCCTCACCGTATTCAAATAAAACTTTAACCAGCTCCTTTTCATCAACCCCGGCCAGCCACTGTGCCGCAGTAATGCCTGCCGTGCCATCCATTCGCATATCCAACGGCCCGTCGCGCAAAAAGCTAAAGCCTCGTTCAGGACTGTCCAGTTGCGGCGACGATACCCCCAAGTCCATTAAGATCCCATCGACTTTCCCCGCCCAACCTTCATTCGTGACTAAATTTTCCAACTCAGAAAAACAACTCTGTTTCAGCTTAAAACGCTTATCTTCAAGCATGGCCTGCGCTAAATCAGAGTCAATCGCATCCAAGTCCCGATCAAAAGCCAGCAACCGCCCATCCGGCCCCAATCGCTCTAAAATCCCCCGACTATGCCCACCCCGACCGAAAGTGCAATCCAGATAAATGCCGTCTTCTTTTATAGCCAACTGCTGCAATGCTTCTGCAAACATGACGGGCAAATGTTCCACTAACAAATCTCCCGCATTAAAAGGACAAGGAGCCTAAATCTTCCAACCCTTCGTTATCGTCGCCAGCCAGCCATTCGGTTTCTTTCAGTCCCCAGGCCGCCTCGTTCCACAACTCAAATTTATTCAGCTGACCAATCAGCACAATCTTCTTGTCCACATTGGCAAATGTTCTCAATTTTTCCGGCAGCAACAATCGGCCCTGTCCATCCATTTCACATTCAGAGGCATTACCGATAACAAATCGTCTTAACTTGCCGGCCATTTTATTTAAGGTGGGTAATTTACTGATCGTT
Source organism: Candidatus Methylobacter oryzae (assembly GCA_945861405.1). Taxonomy (GTDB): domain Bacteria; phylum Pseudomonadota; class Gammaproteobacteria; order Methylococcales; family Methylomonadaceae; genus Methylobacter_A; species Methylobacter_A oryzae_A. The sequence continues at coordinate 22,418 of CAMAUL010000060.1, forward strand.
TGCTCAAGTTTTTCCCACTCCGGCATCGGATACAGCCACAAACA
>CAMAUL010000061.1 GCA_945861405.1 Candidatus Methylobacter oryzae
GATGACGATGTTGAGGCAGTCATGCATAAGCTCAATCATCGCCCTCGAAAAACGCTCAACTTTAAAACACCGCATGAGGTATTTTTTTCTGAAAAAGAGAGGGATGCCGCATGATTACTAGGATTGCACTTCGGAGTTGAATCCGCCAGATTTAAAAATCAACCTTGCGTCAACCTGACTTCCGCTTCGCGGTATTTCGCCGCGCAATACTCAGCCACTTCGGCGGGCAAATGCGGTCCCGGCGCGGTTTTATTCCAGTCCAGCGTTTCCAGGTAATCGCGGATATATTGCTTGTCGAAACTGGGCGGGCTGATGCCGACCTGATATTGATCGGCAGGCCAGAACCTTGATGAATCGGGAGTTAGCGCTTCATCGATCAAATATAAAACGCCGTTATCGTCGACGCCGAATTCAAACTTGGTATCGGCAATAATGATGCCGCGTTTTTTTGCGTAGGCGGCGGCTTCCTTGTACAGTTTCAGGCTGGCGTCGCGCACTTTTTCGGCCAAATCCTGTCCCATCAATTCAACGGTTTTTTCAAAAGACACGTTTTCGTCATGTTGATCCACTTCGGCTTTTGTAGACGGCGTATAAATCGGTTCCGGCAATTGCTGCGCCTGCTGCAAGCCTTCGGGCAGTTTAATGCCGCAGACTGAGCCGGATTTTTGGTAATCTTTCCAGCCGGAGCCGATCAGATAACCACGCACAATGGCTTCAACCGGCAGCGGTTTCAATAACTTGACGACGATAGCGCGGCCTTCAATCTGCGCACGCTCGGCGGCATCGGGAACCACCTGTTCCAGCGGAATGTCGGACAGGTGATTGGGCATCACGTGCTTCATTTTTTCAAACCAGAAATTGGATACGTTGGTTAAAACACGGCCTTTACCTGGAATCGGATCAGGCAAAATCACATCGAATGCAGACAGCCGGTCGGTGGTCACAATCAGCATGTGTTTGTCGTCAATGTCGTAAATATCCCGCACTTTGCCGCGCGCGCGGAGCTTTAAAGACGACAGTGTTGATTGGTATAAGGCTTGTGGAGCGGTCATAGGTTCTCGCTGGGTGTCAAATAAGATAATTCTATCAGTTGTTAGTCAATTCAACGCGTTTTAAAGTCCACAGCTCCTCAACGGAACATATCCTTATTAACCGCTTTATCCATAGCTATTTTTGCGGTAATCAAGCCTTTATCGACCAGCTCTTTCATATTCTGATCCAGCGTCTGCATGCCATCCTTGCGTCCGGTTTGAATCGCCGAATACATTTGCGCCACTTTGGCTTCACGAATCAGGTTCCTGATAGCCGCCGTACCGACCATGATTTCATGCGCGGCAACGCGGCCGCCGCCGACTTTTTTCAGCAAGGTTTGCGAAATAACCGCCTGCAATGATTCAGACAGCATGGCCCGGATCATGTCTTTTTCCGCAGCAGGAAATACGTCAATAATACGGTCGATGGTTTTAGCGGCCGAGGTGGTATGCAAGGTGCCGAACACAAGGTGACCGGTTTCCGCCGCCGTCATCGCCAGCCGGATGGTTTCCAGGTCGCGCATTTCGCCGACCAGGATAATATCGGGATCTTCCCGTAGTGCTGAACGCAGCGCTTCATTAAAGCCGTGGGTGTCGCGTTTAATTTCCCGTTGGTTAATCAACGATTTCTGGCTGGTATGGACAAATTCGATAGGGTCTTCCACGGTCAATATGTGCGCATAATCGTTGGTGTTGATATGATTAATCATCGCCGCCAGCGTAGTTGACTTGCCGGAGCCGGTAGGGCCGGTCACCAGAACCAGACCGCGCGGTTTTTGACATAATTCCTCAAAAAACTTGGGCGCTTTCAACTCTTCCAGACTCAATATAACCGAGGGAATCGTTCTGAATACGGCGGCTGCGCCACGCTCTTGGTTAAACGCGTTAACACGAAACCGGGCAACCCCTGGCAATTCAAACGAAAAATCGGTTTCCAGAAACTCCTCATAATCTTTGCGTTGCTTATCATTCATAATGTCATAAATCAGCGCATGCACCTCTTTATGATCCAAAGGCGGAATATTAATTCGCCGAATATCCCCATCAACCCTAATCATAGGCGGGAGCCCAGCCGACAAATGTAAATCCGATGCCTTGCTTTTAGTTGAAAAGGCCAGTAATTCGGCAATATCCATAACATCCTCTTGACGATAAAAATTAAAAACTCCTTATACCATAGTTCATATTTTCATTTTTTAAATGTGTGGTGCTGTGTTAGTTTTTATAATTATTCAGCGAATGCTAACTACGATTAATAGAACACGGATGACGCGGATTGGACGGATTTACGCGGATTTTTAAAAAGCCAAAACCAAGTTTGTTATGCATTTTTTAATCAGTGTTTATCAGCCTAATCCGCGTCATCCGTGTTCCATTTTTCTATGCGCTGAATAGTTACAATTTTTAATGAATGTGTTGTCTAATAACCGACAACTGACTGACAACGGACAACTCATGGCAACCATCGCTGAAAGACTCAAACAAATACACACGCAAATCAGACAGGCAGAGCAGGCCTACAACCGTCAGCCCGGCTCGGTGCTGCTACTGGCGGTCAGCAAAACCAAGCCTGCCGAAGATATTGCAGCTGCCTATCAAGCCGGACAGCGGCATTTTGGCGAAAATTATTTGCAGGAAGCCTTAAGAAAACAACAGGAATTAGGCGCTTACGCGATTATCTGGCATTTTATCGGCCCGATACAATCCAATAAAACCAAGCTGTTGGCGACGCATTTCGACTGGGTGCACAGCGTGGACAGCTTAAAAATAGCCAACCGTCTGAGCGAACAGCGCCCGGCCCATTTGCCGCCGCTCAATATTTGCCTGCAAGTTAATATCAGCGATGAGCCGAGCAAGTCCGGCATTGCCTTGGCCGAATTGCCGCAACTGTGCGAGCAAGTCGCCAAGCTGCCCAACCTGAAATTGCGCGGCGTCATGTCCATCCCCGCCCCGCAGGACGATTTCGAACTACAACGCCAGCCTTATAAAATGCTGTATCAGGCTGTGACAAACCTTAAGCAACCCGGCCTGGATACCTTCTCGTTTGGCATGACCGGGGATTTAAAAGCCGCGATTACCGAGGGCTCGACCATCGTCAGAATCGGCACCGCGTTGTTTGGCGAGCGGGATTATTCCTACATGGATGTAGGTAAGGGGCGTGAGTACGACTGCATGGACAGGAAATGATCCTGTCATTTCTCTGCATTCCCCACATCCCTGTGGGTTATGCAGAAGGTAGAGCAACGCAGGAGCAGTTGCCGCGGAACGGAAGCTTTTCCTGACAAAAATGTTTGTTGTGGGTGACGCCCCGCAATAAGTGAAAGGTTGCAACCCCAACCCCCGATCTAGCTCAGGGTGAACGGAATTTAGGAATGCTCCGATCACAACAGCCCAGTGAATCCCGATAATTTCAGAATTAGGTCTGCAAAATCAGCTTTGGCTTACATACGCCGACGGTTTTTTGCGCCACAATGACGCCGTAGCTATATCGTCCAATACAAAATCCATAACCAAACACCGGGCGAAGTTCCGGGAAATAAAAAAGAGAGAAAAATCATGCTAAACAGCACCACCCTGGAAGTCGCAATTGGCCTAGTCTTTTGTTACGCTTCCGTCGCGCTAATTGTCAGCTCCATCAACGAGGCCATTGCATCAGCCCTTAAACTGCGTTCAAGCTCGCTATTGGATGGAGTCAAAACTCTGCTCAATGATCCTACGCTTACCGGTCTTGCGCTCAATTTATACAACCACGGCTTGGTGAGTCCCCATGACCCAGGAAATGCAGTAAATGCAAAAGCTCTCAGCAATAAACCCTCTTATATCGATCCCAAGCATTTTGCCATCGCCCTTATCGACAGCATACAGACCAAAGCCGACGATTTCACTCAGCTTGGCGCGGACATCGACGCAATCCCCGATCCCCAGATAAAACAGCTGCTGCAAGGCATTTACGCACGAGCCTCGGGAAAGATTGAAAATGTTCATGCCGAGTTGGCAACATGGTTTGACTCCGGCATGGATCGGCTATCAGGCAACTATAAGCGCCGCTCTCAGCTTTATTGCTTCATTATCGCTCTGGCAATTGCAATTCTCTTCAATATCGATAGCTTTCACCTGCTCACCACGCTTTGGCAACACCCTGCCATTGCAGCCGGGATCACTCCGCCCGCCTCCTCGGCAGATATTCCATGGGACATGCTCATGTCCTTACCGATCGGCTGGTCGAATGGCACAACATTTACAAACGCAGTCAGCGCGATATTGAGCATTAAATTTGCAGGCTGGCTGGTAACCGCATCGGTCAGTCTTTTTGGCGCGCCGTTTTGGTTCGACCTTTTGCAGAAACTGGTTAACCTACGTGGCACCGGCAATAAACCGGCAACCGAAGGGAAATCAATTTCAAGTCAGATTTGAAATTGAGCGTCTCAATTAACGCGATAAGACTACACGTTTATGTATTCAATCGTCTCGCCTCCAGGTTTTCTGGCGGCAGACGGCAATAACACCATATCATCCAATAAAGGACAACAACATGACATTAAGCGCACTTGACGAAAACGGCAATCCGGTAGACTGGTGGTTCGCCTACAAAATCCCCAAACTCACCCAGGATGCAAGTACGCCCAGCGCCACCGGCTACGAATATGTTTATTACGACCCGATGGTCGGCAAGGTCGACAAATCGCCTTATCTGCTGACCGACGGCAAAGGCGCAGTCGATCTTACCTTGAGTTCCGTTTTCGGCAATCCCGCCGACACCACCGGCTGGATTATCTACAACGACGAAATGCCTGCCAGCGCAGGCGGCAAGGACGACGGCAGCCTGGGGCATACTAAAGGCGTAATCGCCTTCGATACCGCCTCGCAAACTGCATTTTGGATGCTGCATTCCTGGCCCAAGTACGCCAATCCCGGCGTTGACGGCATGCCGACGCCCATCTATGGACAGACCTTTATCTGCATTTCTCTGGACATGGCAACAGCCAGCAAAATTGCCGAACAAATGTCCAATCACCAGGAGCCGCAAGTCTACAAACCGCGCATCCCGGATACGCTGGATAAATTCGATGCTCTATATCTGCTTACCCAGAAACTGAATCCGAATGCGTCAGGGGATTCGGAAGTATTGGAATGCGCCTCTCGCGGCGGACTCAACTTCAAAGTGATCGCAAAAAACCGCAAATGGGGCAAAGATTTCTGGAACGATCTGGTCGGCCCGGCGCTCGGCTCGGACATGGATGTGGAAACCTGGATACGCGGAAAAATCCCGCCAACGCTCGACAGCGACGGCATCCACAAAACCTTCGACGTCAAGTACATTGACCTGAGCCGACTCGGAGCGCCCTGGGCATGGCCTGAAACGCATGACCATGCCAAATGGGGCATCAGCGTCGATTCCAACTGGATCTGCGTCGGCGACATCAACCGCATGGTCTCGCAGGAACAGCGCGGCGGCGGAACCATTGCATTTCAGGACGAAAAGCTGTGGGCTGCGCTGTCGAAAACAGACCTCATTGTCGCACCGCCAGGACACAGCAGAGGCGAGGCTCGTAATTTGATCCAGACGACTCATCAGCCTGAGGATGATGGCGGGTGATTTATCGCTGACATGACTGACCACTTACCTAAAGGGGATTTGAACAAGTAGATTGCTGAATGCTTAGCTCTACAATCAAACCTCGTACGATAACAGTTATGAAAAAAACTTTTTATTCGGATTGGCTACCCAAAGAAAAAGCAATAAAGAGATGAATATTTTCATGTATAAATGGCGCGCCCCGAGACGATTCGAACGTCCGACTATCACTGTCATTCGGCAAACAATGGCTGATTGGAATTCCTTAAAGGTAAGTGTACGTAACATCAGGGAAGTAATCATGCTGCTGGGATACCGGCAGTTTTTTGTCCATTAACAATAGACACAACAATGCAAATTAATCTTGCAAATGCTTCAGACATCCCGGCACTTTGTGAATTGCTGGATATTCTGTTTTCTCAAGAAGCTGAGTTCAAGCCGGATCACGAAGCACAAAGCCGTGGCTTGGCTCGCATCATTAGCAATCCGGAAATTGGGCTTATCGTCGTAGCCCGTCAAGACGGCCAGGTTGTAGGTATGGTTAATCTTCTCTACACCGTATCGACTGCACTCGGCGACCGCGTGGCGCTGCTGGAAGATATGGTGGTCTCCCCGAATGCTCGCGGCTCTGGCGTGGGCTCTCAGCTTTTTGAGCAAGCCATTCAATTTGCGCGTTTGGACGGATGCAAACGTATTACCTTGCTCACAGATCGTACTAATGAGTCAGCGCAACGTTTTTATCAGAAACACGGCTTCGGTTTTTCGGCCATGATTCCTATGCGTCTCTCACTGACTGAATAGGTGGCTATGTCTGGGAATTAACTTAAGACACTAATTTACAAATTAACCTTCCTCAGAACCGTAACATTTGGCGTAGTCGATACACACCTCGCAAGAGGGTACGCGGCACAGATACAAGCCTTCCGCTTCGCAAAGCTGTTTGTACAAGAACTTTTTCCATTTCATGTCCTTGTCATTTTTTGCGGCTAATTCGGGGAAGTTGTATTGCAGCATCGCGCTCAGTTGCGCGCGCGACCAGAGTCCTAAGTCCTGCCATAAATGATCGCTGCCCAGGCTTCCGGCTACGATAATGCCGATGATCCAGTCTATTTCGATAATGCCGGGCTTGCTGGAATTTTTTAACAAATTAACCAGATCATCTCTTTCCAGCATTCGGTTAAAATCCAACTTGCTGCCCGATGGCGCTTGTTCTGGAATGCTGCAACCCGGAAAAAAATGTTTTTTTAACGCAATGAACTGCCCGGACTCCAACCCCAAATAGTCTGGCAATACGCCCTGCCCTGCACACCAGCTGGCCGTCATGCAGGCCAGCCATTCATGATTAGGCGTCACATGACTGTTTGGCGTGATAACGCCATTTACAGTCATGGGGACAACCCCTGCGGTTGACACCAACCGATTTGATGTTAGCCGGGAATAGATTTGTTCCCGGTCATCATGGAGTTGAAGCGCGACAGACATGGTTAATATTCGACCAAAATGTCTTCATCCCTGACTATCATTTGGCAAGCCAAGCGCCAGGGCGACGGTATATCGTCAACTATCATTTGCTCCATTTCTTCCTTAGTGATTTTACCGCTGGATTGCAGCACTGATTTCTCTTTTTCAGTTAAAGGGCCGCCCATACGCTGGTGCTTTTTATCGATACTGCTGACTTTTACCAGGCAGGTGCCGCATTCGCCATCCTCGCACTCATAGTTGATCGGTATTTTGTTTTCCCGCGCCAGTTTCAGCAATGTCTCCGTATGGCTGCCTGCCACGGCATAGACGGTTTTATCCCGGTATTCGGGATTCGAGAAAGTAACTAAAGCCATGATTTACTCCTTATGATGTGTTGAGTTGCCGGATGGGAAACTATGCCGACGATTATTTTTGCATCTGCATTCCCACGCGGAACGTGGGAATGAGAAACGCGTGTTTTAAACCGGCTTGACCTTGATAGTTCCGCCCAGCACCTGCGCCTGACATGCCAGCCGGTTATGCTTGCCGGCCATATTCTCGCGCAGGACTTTATCTTCAAGCACAGACGGCTCGGTCAGATTGCTCCAGCCTTCCGTTACTTTCATGATGCAGGTACCGCAGTCGCCTTCGCGGCAGCCATAAGTAATACCTGAACCGACCTTTTCGGAAATCTCGATCACTCGGGTACCCGCAGGCGCCGAAACGGTGACATTAATATCTTCAAAGGTAATTGACGCTTTCGCCATTGCTACTCTCCTGGTGTGTTAAAAAAACTTAAGCAAGATCGGTCATATCAATCACTTTGGGTTGTCTTAAACCCATCAGATCCTGAGCCATTTCGTGCCCGAATTCACGACAGATTTCGATTTCTTCTTCGGCCGGAATTTATTGAATGCGTATTCCCGGAATGGGCACACGCACAAGAGACCGCGTAGCGATCCTCAACCATTTTCACGCCCCCTAGCCACACTGGTTATCTTGAGCATGCAGACGAGGGCAGCTTTCCAGATCCTGATTGGACTCGATTTCTTTTAAGCCGATCCAGTCATCTACGGTCTGTTGATCGAAGCCCGCCATTACGCTGTCGCCGACCTGCATTAACGGGCGGCGTATTAATAGCGGGTTCTCCAGCATCAGTGCTAAGGCTTGTTTTTCCGACAGCTTATCTGGATCAATCTCGCCATATTTGAGCGCCGGAACGCTGTAATTGAACCAATCCCGTACCGCCAGTTCGCCGAAAAAAGTACGCAAACGGTCTTCTTGCCAGGGTTCGGTCAACAGGTTTAGCGCCACGACCTGATGCCCCGCTACGGCTAATAATTTCTTTTGCCGGGTGTTGTTAATACAGCCGGGCTTCTCGTAGAAATAGACGGTGGCCATCGGATGTCCTTGATTAGTGGGACTGCAACTCAGCCATCGCTTCGGCCATTTTTTCCGGCGGAATGCCTGTTAAGGAACCGGGCGGATTAATTGCCAAGCCTAACGAATCCAGAATCGCTCCCTCAATCGGGCAAATACTGGCGCATTGAAAAACCGGGAAGTCGCCTTCGCATTCGGTGCATTTTTTACTATCGACCAAAAAATGCGGTTTAGCTTCATAAATGGCGTTGCTGGGGCAGACCGGTTCACATGCGAAACAATTTACGCAGGATTCAATAATTTTTACTGCCATGGCAGGCTCCTAAGGAATGGTAATTAAACATCTACACACTGTTGGAGTGCAGGCTTCGCCTGCAAGAGCAAGCGAAGCTTGCACTCCTGTTTCGTCGCATCGCCTAAAGCGTCTACTGTTGGTGTGAGGCAGACCATAGTGCGTGGGAATTAGGTGACTCAACCTACGCACTCGCTCTAACCGAATCTTTGGCGTCATCCAACTTGTCCGCCGCCGCCATCTCCTTATAAACCGCCATTACAGCTTCTTCGATAGGTTCCATTGCATGCTCGCCGTTGGGTTGAATACCGGCGGCTTCCAATTGCTCCCAGGGTTCATAACCGACTTTCGAACACAACACCGCTTCGCATCCCGCCAAAGCGCGGATAGTTACTTGCAAAGTGCTTTCGCCGTCGCCGCAAGTGGTATCGCCGCCGCAATATTGATCGGCTTTGCGATGGCTGATAAAACGCACGCCGTCCGGCGATGCTTCATAAATCAGGAATTCCTTGGCATGACCGAAGTGCATGTTAATCACGCCCTGTCCACTGGTGGCTACGGCCATCAAGACCGGGCGCGTGGTGAGTTTGGGCTCCTGTTTATGCTGCTGGGCTTTTTCAGCTTTTTCCAAACGTTTGCTGTCCATTTCAGCCTGTATGGCTTGATGAATCACCTTGCGTTTTTCCATCGCCGCCGGGTAATCAATTTCCATGTCACCAATCTTATCCAGCGTAAACTCATCGCCCCGATCCTCGCCCAGCATACCCACCGCATCGGCGCGGCACTGGCGGCAATGGCGCATCATGTTCATATCGCCGGAACAGCTGTCTTGCAGGTCTTGCAGTTCATCGGGAGTAGGGCCGCGTTGCCCCATCACGCCGTAGAAAGTACCATGCTCGGCTTCAGCAATCAGCGGCATTACGTTGTGTAAAAATGCGCCTTTGGATTTAACAACCTTGCTGACTTCGGCCAAATGCTGGTCATTTACACCGGGAATCATCACCGAGTTGACCTTAACCAAAATGCCTTTGGCAATCAGCATCTCCAGGCCTTTTTGCTGCTGTTCGATCAGAATTTTTGCGCCCTTTATGCCTTTAATGCGTTTGTTTTTCCAGAAAATCCACGGATAAATTTTCGCGCCGATTTCAGGGTCAACACAGTTAATGGTGATAGTGACATGATCGATATTGTGCTTGGACAATTCCTCTACCGCATCGGGCAAAGCCAGACCATTCGTTGATACGCACAACTTTATATCGGGCGCTTCCTCGCTTAAACGGCGGAAGGTTTCAAAGGTACGCTCGGGATTGGCTAACGGATCGCCGGGGCCTGCAATGCCCAACACCGTCATTTGCGGAATATTAGCCGCCACCGCCATAGTCTTTTTAACCGCTTGATCCGGCGTCAGCAATTCAGAAACCACGCCGGGACGCGACTCATTGGCGCAATCGTATTTACGGTTACAGTAATGGCACTGGATATTACAGGCCGGAGCCACAGCCACATGCATCCTGGCAAAATAATGATGGGCATCTTCCGAATAGCACGGATGATTCTGTACCTTCTCCCGTATCGAATCGGGCAAGGTATCCATTTGATTATCGGTTGAACCGCAGGAGCTGGCAGCGCAGCCACCCTTTGATGTTGGCGCATCGTTTAATACTGGCAATTGCATAGTAGTTGACCTCGTTTGTGCATTTACTTAAAGCAAATGCACAGGCCATGCCAACGGCAGCATGTTATTTTACGCTATTGAATTATAAAGTTATTATCTTGGTTAATGGACGGTATTGTTGCAAACACAACAGTCATTTTTTTAGGTTTTGTTATGAATGGCACAATGACTGTAGCGGTAAAAAATATGATTCCGGTATCCGGCAAGTTTATGCATTTTTGCGGTTAATGCGCGACAGAACCGGTTATAATCGTCACGTTTTTTGTTCACGGCAACATACTAAAAATAAGTTCTATGGCTAACATACGTACCCATTACGACAACCTAAAGGTTACAAGAGACGCCCCCGTCAGCGTTATCAGAGCGGCCTATAAAGCCCTTTGTCAAACTTTTCACCCCGATAAATTCCAGGGCAGCCCTGAGGAAGCAGAAAGAGTCATTAAGCTGGTGAATGCGTCCTATGCAGTCTTAATAGACCCGGTTAAGCGGGCTGGACATAATGCCTGGATCCGGGAGCAAGAAGTTAAAGCTCATCAGCAGAATGAAAGGGCGCCGTTCAACGATACCGGTAACGCAACGGAGCAACAGCATCAAAATCGGGATACGCCACCGCCATCAAACGTCAGTAGTGAAGTTATGTTTCAGCGCGCATTTGACTTGAACTATCGGGGGCGCTATGCGGAAGCCTTTTCACTTTTTCAACAATTGGCGGAACAAGGTCATGCAAAGGCTCAGTTCAATTTAGGCGTCATGTATGATCAAGGCCAACATGTAACGCAGAATCATGCTGAAGCGGTTTCCTGGTATCTCAAAGCCGCTGAACAGGGCAATACCAATGCGCAATACAACTTAGCCGTTAAATACCAAGCCGGGCAAGGCGTAGCCCAGGATCAAGATAAAGCCGCTTATTGGTATCGCAAAGCGGCAGAAGAAGGTGATGCAAAAGGGGAATAGTATTTCAAACCAATCGCAACACTTTACGATGGGGATGAAGTTTTTTCTCACTGAGCCATTACCCAACATAGGAACATTGCCCACAAGACTAAATCAAATCATCCAACTCCAAGTTGAGCGCTTCAGCTAACCCGTTGAATAAAGCAAGTGAGCCGACATGCTTGCCGGATTCAAGCAGGGCAATCGTTGATTGAGATACGCCTACCTGTTTGGCTAAATCTGTTTGAGTTAAACCACGATATTCTCGCCAAACCTTGATTTTACTTTGAGCGGCAATAAGCCGTTGTAAGGCCTCAAGCCACATCATAATACCATTCCAAAAGCTCTTCCCCGCCCCAGTTTTCGGCGTCAGCAGGAATAGTTTCAGATGTTTTATATAACGTCATTTGTCCGGGCTTTGGCGACGTTACCAATAAGCTTTCTGCATAATCGACTGAACAGCCTTGCTTGCCGGTTTCGTCTTTTAACCATTGCGCCGCCATAGCGATGGCGTCTACCCTGGTTACACCAAAGCCGAAGACGGCGTAATCGTGTTGTACGTATAAAATGGTCATTGTTGCTCCAAGCTCTTTAAATTTGCTTCATAGTAATATCCAAAGTCAAAATACGATAAGCGATTTGCCTTGGCGTCATATTCAGCAGGCGGGCGGCTTTGGCTTGTACCCAGCCGCTTTGCTCCAAAGCGGCAATGACCCGTTCCCGGTCGTCCATGTTTTCATCATTAAAATCAATCGCAGGCGTTTTTTGCGGTTTAAGGCTGATGGCGCTACCGATTTCATCTTCCAGGCCGGTGCTGACCATCACGTCGCGATCGATGATCCCGTTGGGACTCATGATCGCGGCGCGCTCCAGCCGGTTTGCCAGTTCGCGGACGTTGCCGGGCCAGTTGTGCTTCATCAATATGCGTATCGCGCTTTCCTTGATTTCCAGAGGTCGCCCGCCTTGCTGCTCGGAAATCCTGCCGAGCAGGAATTCGGATAACTCTGGAATGTCCTCAGTCCTGTCGCGTAATGCGGGCATGAACACAGGCATGACATTAAGGCGGTAATACAGGTCTTCCCTGAACTCGCCTTTGGTCACTTCTTCTTCAAGATCGCGGTTGGTTGCAGCGATGATGCGGACATTGACCTTGATGGTCTGGGTGCCGCCCACCCGTTCGAATTCGCCTTCCTGCAATACGCGTAGCAGTTTGGCCTGGAACGATGCGGAAATTTCACCGATTTCATCGAGAAACAGGGTGCCGTTGTCGGCCAATTCAAAACGGCCTTTGCGCTGACTGACGGCACCGCTGAATGCGCCTTTTTCGTGTCCGAATAATTCAGACTCCAATAAGGTGTCGGGCAAGGCCGCGCAATTGAGTTTCAAAAAAGGCCCGCCGGAACAGCCCGAATTAAAGTGGATCGCATTGGCGACGATTTCTTTACCGGTGCCTGATTCGCCGCGGATTAAAACAGTGGTATTCCATTTTGCAACCTGCCGTATTAAATCGAACACCTTTAGCATCGGCGGCGAATGCCCGATGATGTTCTCAAAACTGTAGTTTTTGATCAACGCCTGTTTGAGCTGATCACGCTCACTCAGCAGGTTGCGCTGTCTGCGTTCGGTTGTCCGCAGCAGTTTGACGCTTTGTGCAATCAGGTTGGCAATCATCTCCATAAACCGGGCGCGTTCACCCAGAAACAGGCTGTTGTCCGGCTGGGCGGCCAGCACGCCGATGGTGTCGCCTTCTTCTATGTAGATGGGGGAGCCGATAAAAGGCAGTTCGGGGTCGTACAAACCCAAACGGCCTAAAAAACGCGGTTCTTCGGACACTTTTTCAATGACAATGGTGCTGCCTTCATCAAGTATGGCACCCATCAGGCCTTCGCCGGGATTGTATCTGACCGGCTCGGTAAATTTACCGGCACCGTTGGCGTGGACTACACTGACTATCATGCTGTCATTTTCAATTTCCCGTAGCGTTATCATGCCTGAACGCATACCCGATCTTTTATGCAGTATCTCCAAAACCGCCTGTAATTTTTCATGCAAATCGTGGGTGCTGTTTAATACCTGACTGATGATATACAAGGTATCAAGTTCGGCTTCGATCAGTTGAATACGTTCGGCCATTACTCTCTCCCCTTAAGCACCTGTCTGTGCAGTGGGAAGCTGATTTTGAACCGGCATCCCCGATTACAATCAGGGTCGATTTCAATAAATCCCTGATGCTGGTTTACAATTTCTTTAGCCATAACCAGTCCCATGCCGGCCTGATTTCCTCCCATGGGACGCGTGGTATAAAAGGGTTCAAATACTTTCGCGCGTTTTTCAACCGGAATACCGGAACCGCTGTCTTCAATGCAGACATAAATCAACTCGGCATCGGTATGGGTGGTGATCTTAAGCCGCTGTTCTGCCCCACCCGACTCGCAGATTGCTTCAATCGCATTGTCTATCAATTGCTTGAATAATATGCGCAGGCGGTTTTCAGAACCCAGCATGGTCGGCAATTTTGACAATGGTTGCCAATGCACCTCTATATCGTTACTACAGATCCGTTGGTTATTGAGTAACAATACTTCATGCAGAATCTGATTGATGTTAATCGGAATAATGGCTGTTTGCAGAATCTCGGGAATACATTTTTGCATAGTTGCGACAGCTTCTTCCCCGGATTGCTGAATTTGCTGCAAACTCTGTAATAGGCTGGTGTGTTGATCATCATGCTTGTGCCGTAAAATTTGCTCGGCCGCCCTGATTTGGTTCATCGGCATCTTGATTTGGTGCATGGCGCCCAGCAATGTTTCCCTGATGCCGCGCACCCGCTCATCTTCCGCCATGACGGTTTTTAAGGTCTGGATATGTAACTCTTCCATCTGTCTGCGTTGCCTCGTAATGTCTGTTAGCGTCAGTATCAGGTACTGTTTGGATGTATTTTCAAAAAAGGCGTCGGCATTAACTTCATTCTCTACAAACCAGTTTCCGGCACAAGAAAACCAGCGGGTCTTTTGGTTTCCTTTGCTTTCCACTTTGAATTCACGGTTATTAAAGCCCTGTTCTTTGCTTTGTAACTGCGACCATAAATCCCCCATCTCATCCCGTAGTTTGTGTAAAAAATATGTTGCAGGCTCACCTTTATCAAGATCGCTGACCAGCGCTTTATAGTTATGATTATCCAGGATAACCCTGTCCTGATCGTCGAGTACCACCATCGCAATGGGCGATGAATTAATGACCGACTCTATCAATAATTTTTGGTTGATGACCTTTTTTTCTGATTCATACGACTGGGTAATGTCCCTGTGCATGCCTATGTAGTGAGTGACCGCCCCGGATTCATTCAGCATGGGCGCAATGGTCAAATCGGAGAGATAACGCTCACCGGATTTATGCCGGTTGCATAAGGTTCCTCGCCATATTTTCTTAGTGCTGATGGTGCGCCATAAATCGTGATACACATCTCTGGGTGTGCTTTTGTCCGATAATAACGATTCATTCTCACCCAGAATATCTTTAGGCCGGTAACCCGTGACTCTGCAAAATTCTTCGTTAACGTAAAGAATTTTGGCTTTTTTATCGGTAATGGAAATAGCTATCGGCGCCTGTTCAACCGTTTCAACAAACAGGTTGTAAAGCATATCGTCGCCATTATTTTTAGACCCTTCGCCAAATAAACCAGGTGCCAGTTCGCCAATGACGTTCGTCATGTTGGTATGCGTCTGTAAAAATCGCAATGAAGTTTTTTTCATAAGTGTTGGCCGGGTGTGAGGGGGCTTTAATATAGCTTTATAAATTACTTAGCAAATATAACGCCAACATCAATGCTCTCGTTTTCCCGTTCCCACGCAGCCCGTGGGAATGAGGTAAAAGTTGGAACCATGCGGGAGTACAAGGCTAGCCTTGTACGCATAAATCATTGCAAGAGCGACCGAGATAAAAAACATAAGTCATTGTAGGATTCACGACACAGATATTTTTATCGATGTCGGTATGTATTACTTCCAACAGTATTTATGCACTGATTTGGGGTGTTTTTTAGAGCATTTGACCGATAAACGCGCTGTGTCTGCAATTGGCATAATTGCTGCTTGCATCTCGTAAAAAGCCTTGCAAACAGTCTGGAAAAAATAGTGAGCGAATATCTTCTTCTTTTATTAGGCACAGCTCTAGTCAATAACGTGGTGCTGGTTAAATTTCTCGGGCTGTGTCCGTTTATGGGCGTTTCGAAAAAACTGGATTCGGCATTGAGCATGGGCTTGGCAACAACCTTTGT
Source organism: Candidatus Methylobacter oryzae (assembly GCA_945861405.1). Classification (GTDB taxonomy): domain Bacteria; phylum Pseudomonadota; class Gammaproteobacteria; order Methylococcales; family Methylomonadaceae; genus Methylobacter_A; species Methylobacter_A oryzae_A. The sequence goes on from CAMAUL010000061.1 coordinate 15,625, forward strand.
ACTGACCCTGGCCGCGATGACCAGCTGGATGCTGGAACACTTTATTCTGGCGCCTTTTAATATTCAGTTTTTACGCATACTCGCCTTTATCCTGGTGATTGCGGCCGTGGTGCAGTTCACCGAAATGGTGGTGCATAAAACCAGTCCGGTGCTGTATCAGATACTGGGTATTTTTTTGCCGCTGATTACCACCAATTGCGCGGTCTTGGGCGTGGCTTTGCTAAATGTGCAGGAGCAATACGGTTTTATGCAAAGTATGATTTTCGGTTTTGGTTCTGCTGTCGGGTTTACGCTGGTGATGGTGCTGTTTGCAGGTTTACGCGAGCGCCTGGCGTTAATGGCGGTTCCTGCGTTATTTGCAGGCACGCCGATTGCGTTTATTACTGCCGGTATTTTATCGCTGGCATTTATGGGGTTTGCAGGGCTTTACAGTAAATAGTTACAGGACGTAATAGAACGCAGATGACGCAGATGAATATGATGATCGCAGATGATTTCCTGGTTTTTACAAGCACTAAGAACCAAGAAAAATCTTATTTAATCATAATTATCAGCGTCATCAGCGTTCAATTTTTTGGCTGCTGAGTAGTTATCGGGAATAAACTATGTATGTTTTATCCGCCATTGTAAGTTTAACCTTGTTAGGGCTGTTTCTAGGCTTGCTGCTGGGCATTGCCGGCAAGTATTTAAAAGTTGAAAGCAGCCCGATTGTCGATGAACTGGAATCTTTGCTGCCCGGTTCACAGTGCGGTCAATGCGGTTTCCCTGGTTGCAGGCCGGCCGCTGAAGCCTTGGTCGAGGGTAGTGCGCCAGCCACGATGTGTCCTCCCGGCGGCAGCGCCCTGGCTGAACAAATCGCCGCTTTATTGGGATTGGATCTGGATTTAAGCGGCGTAAAAGAACCCGAACTGCTGGTTGCCAGAGTCAGCGAAGATACCTGCACCGGTTGCACCCGCTGCTTTAAAGTCTGCCCTACCGACGCTATTGTCGGTGCGCCCAAGCAAATTCACGCCGTCGTTGCCGATGCCTGCATAGCCTGCAAGAAATGCGTCGATGTCTGTCCGACCGAATGTATGCAAATGCATCCTGTTGAGGTTACCTTGCGTAACTGGCGCTGGGCCAAGCCTCTGAATGTTCCCGCACAGCCTATAGGGACAAGGAGTAATGCCGTATGTTAAGTTTTTTTAAAGCACCGCGCATTCGTGGCGGCGTCCATGCCGAGGAGCATAAAACCGCGACCGCTGCATTGCCCATAGCAAGCAATTTTCCGTTGCCGAAAAAGCTGTATATCCCGCTGCAACAACACGTCGGCAAACCCGCAGAGCCGCTGATTATGGTCGGCGAAAAAGTGCTGAAAGGACAGTTGTTAGCCTACAGTCAGGGCCTGATTTCCGCGCCTGTACATGCACCCAGTTCGGGTATTATTCTTGATGTTAACGATTATCCGGCGCCACATCCGTCCGCCTTGCCTATTCGCATGATCGTGCTGGAAACCGACGGCAAGGACGAATGGGTGGAAACACAAGTTGCCCCCGACCCGTTCCAGCTAGATCCTGAAGAAATCAGTTTGCGCGTCGGTGCGGCGGGTATTGTCGGCTTAGGCGGCGCAACCTTCCCAACTGCGGTCAAGCTCAATATGGGGCGTGAAAACCATGTCGATACGCTGATTATCAATGGCTCGGAATGCGAACCTTATTTATGTTGCGATGACCGACTGATGCAGGAACGCGCCGGGGAGATTATCGACGGTGTGCGTTTGATGCTGCATGGCATGGATAGTACAGACGCGATTAATCGCGTCTCTACAAATGCCGTGGTGGCGATTGAAGACAACAAACCGCTGGCTTTTCTTGCGATGCAAGCCGCAGCCAAGCCTTATGCGCAGCAGATTGAAGTCATACAAATCCCCACCCGCTATCCGATGGGTTGGGATCGGCAATTGATTCGTTATGTAACGGGCAAAGAAGTCCCGGTCGGTTGCCGATCATCGGAAATTGGCGTGACCATCCATAATGTCGGCACCGCTTATGCAGTCCATAAAGCCATTCGCTATGGGCAACCTTTGCTTAGCCGTGTGGTCACCGTAGCAGGCGGCGCGGTGAAACGCCCGATGAATGTGGAAGTACCTTTCGGCACCTTAATTTCCGAACTGTTTAAGTTTTGCGAGGTGAGTTCGGATGAAACCGCGCGCATCATTATGGGCGGCCCGATGATGGGCGATTCTTTACCGCACACGGGTTTACCTACCGTTAAAGCCACCAGCGGCATTCTGGCATTAACCCAAAGCGAACTTAAAAACACCGATGAACAACCCTGCATCCGGTGCGCCGGTTGCGTCAGCGTTTGCCCGGCGGGATTGCGGCCTTTGGATATGGCGAACAACATCCGCATTAACCAACTGGATGCGGCGGTGGATTTAGGCTTAAAAGACTGCATCAGTTGCGGCTGCTGCTCTTATATCTGCCCGTCCAATATTCCGTTGGTGCAGTATTTTAAATATGCCTCGGGTGAAGTCATCGCCAGACAGCAGGCGCAGCATAAATCTGAGCAAACTAAACGCTTGATCGATGCGCGCAATGCTCGTATGGAACGCATCGCCCAGCAACAACGCGAAGAAGAGCTTGCCCGGATTGCTGCCAAGGCGGAGCGGGAACGACTGAAAGCCGAACAAGAGGCACTGGTATGATTGTGCAACTAAAACCCAGCAGCGGCGCGCATGTAGGCGCTAAAAACAGTGTTAGCCATATCATGGGGCAAGTCATGCTGGCAATATCGCCTGCGACGGCGTTCGGGCTGTTGTGTTTTGGTTGGCCTGCGCTGAACCTGTTTGTTATCACCGTGCTATCAGCGGTTGTTTTTGAAGCCTTGTGCCTGCGACTCAAGGGCAGGCTGGCTAAACCGGTCATTATGGACGGTTCTGCGGTACTGACCGGCTGGCTGCTGGCGATGACATTGCCGCCTTGGGCGCCTTGGTGGATAGGCGTAGTCGGATCAGGGATGGCGATTATTTTGGGCAAACAGGTTTATGGCGGCTTGGGGCAAAATCTGTTCAATCCGGCGATGTTGGCCCGGGTCGCACTGCTGATTTCTTTTCCTATCGAAATGACCACTTGGGCGAATGTGTCGCCGTTGTTTTTTTCGCATTCGCCAGGGCTTGTTGAAAGCTGGCATATTACTTTTTCAGGCTTGGATAATATCGACGCCAGCACCGGCGCGACTACGTTGGGTTTCATTAAAACCGAGTTTTCCCAGAACCGTTTATTGACAGACATCCTCAAGGATTACTCCGGTTTTCTTAGCTTTATCGGCGGGACGCGCGGCAGTTTGGGCGAAACCTCGACGCTGCTGCTGGGCTTGGGCGGCGTGTGGTTGATTCGCCAAAACGTCATTCAATGGCAGATTCCGGTGTCTTTATTATTGACCGTTGCGCTGTTAGCCGGATTTTTTCATGTTATGGACAGCGAGCATTATGCCAGTCCGCTGCTGCATTTGAATTCAGGCGCGCTGATGTGTGTGGCCTTTTTCATTGCGACCGACTATGTCACTTCGCCAAATACGCCTACAGGTCAGCTGGTGTTCGGCTCGGGTTGCGGGTTATTGATTTTCGTTATCCGGACCTGGGGCGCGTATCCCGAGGGAGCGGGTTTTGCGGTGCTGTTGATGAACTCGGCGACACCGTTGATTGATCATTATATTAAACCCCGGATCTACGGACGCGACCGCAAAGGCAAGCCGCTTGAAATACCGAAATCGTAAACATTGTAGGCTGGAATAAGCCGGTTGAGCGTTTACCTCGTTCCCACGCGCTGCGTGGGAATGCATTACAGGACGCGCTGCGTCCAGTATTTGGACAATTTATGATTGACGCATTGTCGGCACTCGCCGTTCGCGGCGCAGCGCGCCTTTGACTGCATTCCCACGCAGCGCGTGGGAACGAGACAAAATATAGGAATACACCATGAAACTTGACTCAGCAACTATCGAACGCCTGAAACAAAAAATCGCCGTCTACCGGGAGTTCCTGAAAAACTGGCTGGAGCCGTCGAACCTGGCGCAGCTCAGACCTAAACTGGAATTTCAAACCGGCGTCTTAGCGGGATTCGCTTTGATTGCCAGCGTACTGCTGGGTGTGACTAATTGCAGCACCGAAGGCACCATTCAACGCCGACTCGATGAAGATTTAAAAAAGTCGCTGGAAGAAGTCGTACCCGCCGCTCTTTATGACAACGACATGCTGCAAGACACGCTGAATATTCCCTCCGTCGAATACAATATCGGCGCGAGCGAAACCACCGTTTACATCGCCAAAAAGTCCGGCCAAGTCAGCGCCGTATGTTTTAAGTTTACCGCGCCCGACGGCTATTCCGGCGCAATCAATATGATTATGGGCATAGACCGCGACGGCAATATTTTGGGCGTGCGCGTACTCAGCCACAAAGAAACTCCGGGCCTTGGCGACAAAATCGAAGTCGCAAAGTCAAATTGGATATTGAACTTTGTCGGTCGCTCCCTGGACAACTTGGCGCCTGCAAAATGGGCGGTTAAAAAAGACGGCGGCGAATTCGACCAGTTTGCCGGTGCGACCATCACCCCGCGCAAGTCGGTGCAGGCGATTTATCGCGGTTTGCAGTTATTCAAAGCGCATCAAGAACAATTGATCAATCCTTGAGGAGTACGCCCATGTTTCTATCGGAGACCTATCGTAAAATCGCTGCCGACGGTATTTGGAACAACAACATCGTGTTCGGGCAAAACTTGGCGCTGTGTCCATTACTGGCGGTGACCGGAACGGCAACCAACGGCTTAGGCATGGGCCTCGCCACGCTGGTGGTTATCATAGCGTCCAACGGTCTCATTTCAGTGACGCGGCATTTAATCCCCGGCGAAATCCGTATTCCGATTTTCGTGCTGTTGATTGCAGCGCTGGTGACGTTGGTCGATATTTTAATGAATGCCTGGGCGCACGAACTCTATAAAGTGCTGGGCTTGTTCATTGCGTTAATCGTCACCAACTGCGCATTATTAGGCCGCGCCGAAGCCTTTGCCTCCAAGCAGCCGGTAAAACATGCGCTGTGGGATGGCTTGATGATGGGCTTAGGCTTTACCCTTGTCCTGGTTGCGCTCGGCGCGGCAAGAGAAATCAGCGCGTCGGGCACACTGTTCGCCAATGCGTCATTGCTGCTGGGCGAATCGTTCAGGTTTCTGGAAGTCACCGTCATTCCCGACTACAAAGGCTTTTTACTGATGGCGCTACCGCCCGGCGGCTTCATCATGCTGGCGTTTTTGATTGTCGGTAAGCGCCTGATCGACCAAAAACTGGCAACGAGAAAAGTGTCGGTAACCGTATTAACCCCGGTTATTGCTGAGGAGGAATCATGAACGTCGGAGTTTGTTATGCAGAATCGGATAGGCAACTATGGATGCGTCTGGAAGTGCCGGACAGCAGCACCATAGAAGAAACCATCAACCTTTCCGGTGTCTTAAAACTGTATCCCGAGATAAACCTGACCAGCCAAAAAGTGGGCATATTCGGCAAAATTGCCCCGCTGGATACCCCGGTAAATGACGGGGACAGGGTGGAAATTTATCGTCAAATTACTGCCGATCCGCAAATGGTACAAAGGCGAAGACGTTAGGTTCGGGCTTTAAGAAGTTCCTCGACGGTTAAGCCAATATCTTTTGCAATTTGCCGAAGTAAAATCGGTGATACATCACGCCCTGCATGAAACGGCACTGTTGTGCATCTGCCGTCAGGGTGGCGAAACTGTTTGTGCGAACCCCGCTGCCGAAGTTCGCTAAATCCCAACGCTTCAAGCAATGCAACGATTTCGCGAGGCTTAAGAACAGGCAAGTGCCCCATGCTTAAGCTACCACAACATTTTGGGTGCCGATAAATTCGGCTTCCAATATTGGGTCGCCATCTTCAAGCAACATTTCAACAACTTCCCGAAGATTTTGATTTAGCTCATCCAAGGTTTCTGCTTGCGTATGCGCTCCTGGGAATCCAGGAATAAAGCCGACATAAAATCCCGTATCGGGGCATCGCTCCACAATTGCGGTATAACTTCTCATATGAACTAGCTCCTAATTAAAGTAGTTGGGCGGTTTCGCGCCAGCAAACCGCCATTTGACACATAATATCCAAAATATTCGAGGGACTTGCAAAATTATGCATTTTTGCCCAATAAACCACTATATATAGTGGTTTTTTAAGGATTTGCACTACATCATGTGGTATTTTGCAAGTACCTCATTCGACCATAAAAAAACCGCTTGAAAAAGTCCGGGCGATAATCAGATTAGATCATCCCGATATGGCGGATTGCTGGCGCGAATCCGTATATGGACTCCTCCCGTTTTGCAAGCATTTCACCACTTCTGGATTGGGGTACGACTGCACACGTATATCCGGCCTTTGAATTGAGCTTTTGTGCTCTGGCCATAATGGGCTATTCGCACGTTTGTTCCTAATCGCCTTAT
>CAMAUL010000062.1 GCA_945861405.1 Candidatus Methylobacter oryzae
TTTCAATAAGATTTCTCTACCCATAAAGCATCACAACCACCGGAACCGGTTCTGTTTCCATTCATGGCCATCGATCAACCCCTGATGATAATAATCGGCATAATCCCAGAAAAACGGGCTGTATTCGGAAGCGCCAAAGTTGCGCGTGACGACCGAAAACCCTATGCAGGCCAGCACCAACGCCCCGGCTACCCAATACTCGCCCATCTGGCCGGTGCGCAGTCGTCCACCGAACAGATGAAAGCGCCGGTCGCTCCACCAACCCAGCGGCACACCTTGGATGGTCAGCGCATCGGCAAGCACATGGGATAGGCCGCCGGCGCAAAAGGCGGCGATGACGTGGTGCCAATCCCACACCCACAATCCGAACAGCAAGCCAAATAACCAGACGGAAAGGTAATGGGTGACGGTTCGATGTCTAACATGGCGTCCAGTCGCCTTGTAAAGCCATTCCAACCAATCCGGCGCTGTAGAACCAAGCACGGCCAGCGGTACCAGTTCGGGCCGCCAGACTGCGGCAATGCTCCCGGCAATGGCGATATGGTTAACCCACTTCATCGTTAGCGGCATCAGGCAGAACGTAGACAATCGGACCGGTTCTAAGCACATTGCTACCGAACCCACGAACTGGCACGGACGGCCATAGGCACCATTCATCACTGGAGTGGACAATCTCAGCGGCTCGAAGGCAAGCTTCAAGTAAATCCGCGTCTATGCCAAGATCGAGTAAAGCGGCCTGAATGCTGGGATAATGACGGTATGGCTCAAGATCATCATCGGCTTGCGCCGCACAAAAGCCCTTCATCCATTCGGCCAGGTCATCGTCTTCACAGGGCGCACAGTGACCGCCTCGCACACCATCAGATTTAAAGAATGCCCAGCCCAAGCCGTAATCATCAATTTTTCCATCCAACATCTTCTTTTCCCCTGTCGGTTTTTTCATTCTGCGGCTTCTTCATTAACAACAAAATAAAGCCGTTCTTTGAGTGCAACAACCAGCACTTCCGCATCATTCAAAGCGTCAACAGGGTCACGATCAAGCGCGGATCGCAAAGCATTCTTGAGCCAGAAAGACGCGGCTGGGTCATCGAGAATATTTTCACACATGGGCGTCATTGCGTTATTTCCTTCAGGTAGTCGTTGACGTTTTCCGCTATGTCGTCGCGGCACTGGCCGACCAGGGCCAGCTGGGCCGCAACCAGCGCCGCATTGGCTTCGTCCAAATCGCCGACCTTGTCGGCCACTGCTTTTAAATTGGCGATCTGTTCTTCAGCCGGTGCCAGCCCTTCATTAACCCGGTATTGGCTCCGCGCTTCGACGCTTTCATTGATACCGACCATGCGCAGCGCCCGTTGCCGGTCGGCCAAGCCTTTCAGCAATTTAGCCACGTTTTGCGCGATTTCGCCCCGGCGCTGGTATTCCTGGGTGCGTTGTTTGTGCAGTTCTTCGGCGCTGTACAACGGCATTTCCGCAACAATGCCGGCGTAGTATTTGGACAGCCCGGCGGTATCGAAGGTGCTGATGCCGCCATTATCGGTATAGCGCGCACCGGAAACGGCTTTAACTTCCAGCCCCCAATCCGGCCTTTCCGGAAAACAGTTCACGATCATTTTAAACACGGCATCGGCATCGATGACCGGGGCAAGCTTAATGGGTGGTGTGTGACGAAAATCGCGCTTATTGCCGCGCATCGTGGGTATTTCATAAGGTTTGATGTCGGGCGGCGGCTTGGCTTGTTCCGGTACCGGCGCCGGTTCATCGATGATCAACGGTGGCCGAATATCTAGGGCTTGAGCTACGCCTACAAAGTAACAGCAACAAACCCAGGCCAACAGCATTTTAATTTTGTTTAGCGGCACGGCTCCCCCCGGCGAACATTTTTAAACCGCCCAGCACGATGGCCAACTCCCAATAACCCATGGTGGTGCAGGCGGCGATCAGCACCCACATAATCGCGAAGGTGGCGTCATAGGCGACTTCGGAATCCAAGCGGTAGGTTTGCGGTTCAGCCGCCAATACGTCTTTTCGAAGACCGGGCGAAAGCCGGCCTTCATCCGTAGCGGCCATCACCCAAACCTTGGCGGCTCGCACACAATCTTGGGTAATCTTTAGCTTACGCCCGCTTAAGAGATGGGCATCATCGACAAACAGCACCGCCCCGGTTTCGGCCAGATACAAGGATAGCGCATCTTGGCGTTCCCAGGCTTTCAGTTTAGTCCAATGCCGATCTTCGTCCGGATTTTCTCGGGCCGCCCACCATAACGCCAGGTCTTTGGTATCCGTCCACGCGGACAGGGGACGGACGGCGGCAAGATATAAGGGTTCGACTTCCGCTTTGCTTGCCCAGAGTCGCGCTGCATCCTTCCTGAGCCGATCCAGCCAATAACTCTTGCCGCTGGCATGAGCGCCGGTGATCAGCACCGGCTTTTTGATCGAAATGCCTTTCTGTTCTATGACCTGACCGTATTTTCGGGTTTTGGTCACCACGAAGGCTTGGGCGTGTGGCTTGCCATCTTTGCGGGGCCGTTGGTGTTTTTTTATCGTCAAAAACCGCATAGTGATCACCTCAAAAAACGTCACGTTTTCGTCGCGTTTTCATTCAAAGCTATGGAGAATACAGGGGAAAGGGCCTAAAAATCGTGTTATCCACTTTAAACGACCGTTTAAAGTGGATAGAATCCTAGTACAAAATAGGGAGAAAAAACGTGACCGCGTCAACATATGCCTATATCCGCGTCAGCACCGACAAACAAGATTTGGACAACCAGCGCCACGGCGTCATCGCCTACGCCCAGAAAAACAACCTGGAACCGTTGACCTTTATTGACGACACCGTTACCGGCAAAAAAAATTGGCGGGAACGCGACTTGGGCAAACTGTTCGAGCAGGCCAAAGCCGGTGATGTGTTATTGGTCGCTGAAATATCCAGGCTGGCCAGATCGACCTTACAGGTGCTGGAAATCCTCCAGGAAGCGGCTCGAAAAGAAATCGTCGTCCATGTTGCCAAATCCAACATGGTCATGGATGGTTCCCTGAATTCGAAAATTACCGCCGTGGTGCTGGGTCTGGCCGCCGAAATAGAGCGCGAGTTTATCAGCGCCAGAACCACCGAAGCCCTGGCCAAGCGCAAAGCCGCCGGGCTGCCGCTGGGTCGGCCAAAAGGCGGAGTGAGCGCTGAAAAAAAGTTGGATAAAAGGAAAGACGAGATCTGCGACTTACTGAAGAAAGACGTGCATAAGACCAGCATCGCCCGGATTATGGGCTGTTCGCCGACCACTTTATATGCCTGGATGGAAAATAATGGCTTGAGCCGGTTCATCAAGAGCGACAAACCGCTGAAGGCTAAGAAATCCACAAAAACTGTGGATAAGACTGTTAAAAAGGACTGAAATTATTGTCGCATCATGCGTAATCCGTGGCTTTAAGTTAGATTGTCTGGTTTTTGATCAGATGTTGCTGTTGATAGGCAGCCATATAGCCATGATCGGGTCTGGTTAATGGGGACAATCCCGTTTTACCCAGACCCGATCTAGACTTGCACATTGGGAAGGAAATGGTTATTCCAAGCGGGTTGGAGTTTATAACCTCTTTACGGTTGTAACCGGTAGGGTGGTTTTGCGACAGCAAACCGCCACACACGCATAATGCTGACATCAGCCTGTCGAAGTTGTGGTGGATTGCTAGCGGCGAATCCACCTTACAGCGTTAGTGGAATTGGCGTTAATTGAATTAAAGCCGCCCATTGACTTATACATCGTATTCAAACCTACCTTCCTTAACCTTTCTTTCCCCTGAACCAGAAGGGTTAGTGAGCTTAATCTTATAATCGCCATTGGAAATACCTGCACCGAATTGTCCTCCTGAGCGAAAGGTAAATGTTAACCAGCCACCATGAGGATTTGGAACTTGCGCTTTACCAGCAACACTGCCATCTGGTCGGACAACCTCAACACCGAATGCACCAGGAGAACTAACTTCAATTTCAAGGTAGCTTGGATTTTTAAATAAGGTTCCTCCCTTTATCCAAACAAAGCTCTTAAAAGTTGTTGCTCCAATTGAATATGCTTGTGACATAATTTCCACCGTATTTCAAATTTAGATAGTCTCGTAGTCCCGGTGTGCACCGCGCACCTTTCTTTTTAGATTTCAGCATGATTTAAACACCGAAAAGGGGCGCAAATGCACCCCCTACCAGGCTACAAATTGATTGCTTAACAATTACAGATTGCTCAAAGCCGGACGGGGCATGTTGCCCCGTCCGAAACGTTTTGCAGGGGGTTAAGTCCAGTGGTGCATATTGATGTCGGGTACAAACAGCTTGTTCGACCTACTGGGCCGGGCTTGTTTTTTCAGCACCCTCCATCTGCGGCCACTTTTTCTGCAACAGCAGCACCACCACATATTAGAGCACAAGCAGGGGCAACCGTACCGCCTGATGCAATTGCGCCAACAACACATGTTACACATTGGAAACTAGCGCCGTATTTAAGAGCTTTAAGAGAAATACAACCTTTACACGAATCACGCCTAACTACGCAATCAGGGGCTTCTGCGGAAAGGGTACACCCCCCGTTAAATGGATTTGTAACTTGACATTTCACACAATCTTCGTTCGGATCGCAGGCCGAAGCCGTAGGCGAAATAAGACAACCGAATACGGCTAAAAACAAAAAAATTATAGTTTTATTATTTTTCATCGGCTTACCTATTTTCTTATTTAAAAATTTTTAATGTAGCCGGATAGGTTGGGCAACATCTTTTCGTTGCCCAACATTTTATGCATATTGATGTCGGGCATAAACAGCTTGCCCGACTCGGCTACCCGGCTGATATTGCAATATATACATTATTTCTTACTTTATATCTATCAACCAGTACCAAAGTACTACCTGCAACCCAGACCTATCCATAACCTAGAGTAAACAAAGGTGCGCATCACGCACCATTAAACTCAATCATTCCCCGGTGCTAACCCGCAAATCGTCCGGTCGGCTTAAAAGCAAACGTCCCTGTCTGCTTTTAAACACTCCCTCCCGACTTGCTCAATCCGCTGCTGGCCAGAGGACAAACAAGCCATCCCTGGCTGCGCAACACACACGTCCGTGTGAGTGTTGCCCCGGCTTCTGTCGCACAGTTCAGCTATGAACCACGCCGAAACTCAGCACTCAAGCAGAAGTGCGCATAACCCGCAAATCGTCCGGTCGGCATAAAAGCTTACACGGGTGTAAGCTTTTATGCTCTCCCTCCCGACTTGCTCAATCTGCTGGCGGCCAGAGGACAAACAAGCCATCCCTGGCTGCGCGGCACACACATCCGTGTGAGTGCCGCCTCGACTTCCTTTGCACAGATCAGACTTGTTCTACTCCGAAGCTCGGGACTTGACCGGCTTCAGCGCTGTCCGGGAATTCATCCGGTTGTTTTGAATGCCGGCGTTCCGTTGTTGTGTTCGGTATTGCCGGCCATGCGCATCAATTCTATGACCGCTGTTCCTGCTCGATCTCCTGCTTATGCCATCAATCAAAAAAATGGACATTAATCCTTACCAACCCCAATGTCCTCGCACGAAATAGCCTTTTCATTATAGGAACAAATTCAACCACGCAACTTTAGACCGGTGAATATCAAGGATCACCTTCCGCCCCAAAGCCGTAAAAAGCATGGTGTTGAGCGTAACAAAATCAGGATGCTGATAAAGCGGCGCAACCTGATTTTGTTACGCTAAGGTGGCTACGCAGTTTTTCGACGACAAGCGAAAAAACAACAGCGGAACAGCGTTACTGATGTTTTTCCGCTTGGCGGTTGTGCTACGCGCTGAAGTGATCACTCGCTTCCGGCTGTGCCTACAGCTCAAGCAAAGGTGCGGGGCCAAGCAAAAACGTGCCAATATACATAACGTAGGGGATTATGCAAAATGTCACTTATTTTGCATGGCCCCGAATTTATCGGAACTCGTTTCCGGCTATGCCTACAACTCAGACAAAGGCGCTACGCGTTTTTTTAAAATGGGGCGCACCCCAAACCCCAGAAAACAACACTAAAGTATTGTTGAAAGTGCGTGGCTTCACGCAGTTTTAAAATGGGGCTCCCGCCCCAAACCCCGGCGTTACATTTTCAGTCTTGTCGTTACCGTCCCTGTTTACAGGTTCGGCCTCCTGCCCTCAAGCGGTGTGCGGTACGCACGATCCTTTTGTGTCCACCACCTCCCCCACCCACCTTAAGCCCTTAAATCGCCGCTGGGTAAGTGGGCGCTGTTCAAAAACACATCCTCACGTCCAGCGTCCTTTTTTACCGTAACAGGGCTTAAGGCGGTCGGATGTCGTTGGCGTACACGAAAGAGCAAACGACTCAACCGGGCATAGCCACAAACCCTAAAAAACCAGCCCACCACCATAGCCTACCCCGCACCATAAGCCAGTCGATATGCCCTGTAAAGACAGAATTGCCAAGTGTTTGTAAGCGCACTTCATGCGCCAACAAACACTAAGCAATCTGCGTCTTGACAGGTCTTATCGACTGACTAACCGAATCGGTAGGCGATGGTGACGGGTTGGTTTTTCTTAACGGGCTTATGGCTATGCCCTCAACTCGGTGGAAAAGATAAAAGGTGCTTCGCAGTTTTTTAAATGGTGGGCGCTGCCCCCCAAACCCCCTGAGGCTCAAGTTCAAGGTTGGTTTTTGTTATTTACGAAGATGTCGAGTTGATATTTAAATACATAATACGTAAAGTGTAATTTGAACCACAAATACTTTATAGAGGATTTCCTTATGACCGAAAAATCGACAGTTATACAAATACGAGTATCAAAAAAACGCAAACAAGAATTTGATGATATATGTAAAACGCTTGGAAATAAGCAGCCGTCTGTACAAGTACGGGAGCTCATTGACAAATTTGTACTTGACCATTACGGATGTCTTGATGATCGCTTGGTTGTTCATATTTACAGACCCGAGGGATATGATGGTGCCTGGCGAGTTTCTATGGTCTTGCGTGATCCCGCAGAAAGCCGTTGGGGTAGTTCAGCAATTCCATTTCGATTACCTCAGTTAGCAAAACGACGTATTTCAAGCGATATAGGTTTCGAGGCTTTAGTTAGTGTGCCAAGCGAAAAAGGTTTTGATTATGAACAGGGAGGCGTTTTTATAGATGGTAAGTGGTTTGGACATCTTTATCCTAACGGTTGCCTAGAAGAAGATAATCCGACCGCAATAGAGGAAGTAAGGAGTAATTTACACCGATCCATCACGGAATTATTCGACAAATTTGCTGGTGCTAGAAAGTCTTAACATCCAGAAAGATACAACGGTACGTGGTGCGTACCGTTGTATGCAAGATATAAACGAAGTCATGTAGCTAAGTCGGATCAAACTTTGTAATCTATTCTGCCTTTTTTCCGGTTATCCTGCCTTGAGTAATTATTGGCAGAAAACAAATTAAAACAACCTCATTTGCGGGTCTCTCTTAAACTCAAACCGTAGCGCCTTGACCCGACGCCCGGCCGTAATAGGACGCCACCGAATCAGCCAACCGTCTTTTTCTTGAAGTTCTTTTACCGCCGGTTCAATGATCCTTCGACGAATCGCGGCAAAATCGGCTTTCTGCTTCTCTGTGGCATCCATTGAGACGGCAAAATCTTCAATGGTGTACTCGGCCCACCCGGTAGACTCAAAACGCATCAACAGCTCCAGTAGCCGCCATGAGTGAACCGAACGCAACGCACTGGCTTGCTGTAACTGGTAAGTGGTGAATTGCTTCTTTAAGCCGATCAGATGCGGCAATAGGTCATGCCACCAAGCTATCTCTACCCATCCTTCATTAGCATAGTATTCCACCCTGCCCACCCAGCGCATTTGCACTTTAGTCGGCGGTAACGGTTCACCACTGCGTTTATGTGCAGCCGCATAAAAAGTGATTTTCCGCTCAAACAGCTGCTCTCCAGCAGCCTTTAACTGATTGTATGCGGTATCTATATCAACAGTAAAGGTCTCGGCATACTCAAGTGCTTTAATTTTTGTTACGGGTATTTCAAGCTGATTCAGCACTCGACGACTATCCAACTTGGATATGGCGATTGCCACAACCCGCTTTTCTGATAACGTCAAACCGTGCCCAGCGCGCGTCAAAGCATTACTCATCGTAATCCAGCGCTCACCCGCCGGTTTATCCTGATCAAGATCAGTTAGAGGTAATGTTAATAATGGTTTCGAACTGTCAAGACTCATTTCTGCCATGCTTCCGGTTATTCTGCCAAATAAATAGTGTGACAGAAATTGGTATATCTGCCAATTTCTATTTATGGCAGAATAACCGGAAAGAAGACAGAATAGCCTGAAAAAAGGCAGAGTAAACCGGAGAAAAGACAGGATAACCGGAAAAAAGGCAGAATAGCACCGCTGCAAGCCGCGTTATTCGTGACCTGTACGCTCTTATAAACAAGTATATAAACAAGAAAAAACAAGCTTAAAAAGAAGACGCTGTGGATAACTCGCGAATTATCAAAAAAATACATCGGCACGCTCTCGCATTGAGGGTAAATCGGAATTTACCAAGCACATGATCCGCTTTCGTCATCAATCGGTGATACGGCCAACGAAATCATCCTGGTTAATTCCCATGACGGTACCAGCAGCTATCAAATGCTGGCCGGTTGCTTCCGTTTCGTTTGTCACAATGGCTTGATTTGCGGTTCAGAGATCGAAGATTTTCGTATCCGGCATTCCGGCGATGTTTTAACCAATGTCATCGAGGGCGCTTATCACATCGTCGATGAATTCGAACAGGTCGATTCAGCAAAGGAGCTGATGCAAAGCGTCGTATTAAGCCCAGGGCAACAAAACGCCTTTGCCAATGCCGCGCTGCAACTTCGCTACGATCCCGATGAAAACGTACCCATAGAAGCGTACAAGCTGAATGCCGCCCGCCGTTCCAGTGATCGGGGCGACGATCTTTGGCATACCTTAAACCGGGTTCAGGAAAATATGATTCAAGGCGGGGTACGCGGCATCAACCGGAACGGCGGCAGAATGTCCACGCGTCAAGTGACCGGGGTTAGCGAGAACATACGGCTTAACCGCGCTATCTGGTCGCTGGGGGTGGAAATGGCCCGGTTGGCCGGATGATCTAAAGTAACGTAGACGCGGGCAAAATCGCCCGCGTTTTTAACTTGTAAAATTGTTATGATAACGTTATCATAACATTAATAACGTTATCATAACAAAAAAGGCGGGTTTATGGGCATTGAAAGAGTTGTTACAGACGATATGATTTTTGACGTTGCCGACCGACTGGCGGCAAGTGGTGAAAAGGTCACCAACCGGGCGATTTGGTCGGCCATTGGCGGCGGATCGATGACGACCATCAGCCAGGCGCTGCGCCGCTGGAAAGAGAGCCAGGTTTTGCAAGTGGCCCAGCCTGTTGAGCGGGCGCCGTTACCGGCCGCCATCATTGACGTGTTGCACGGGGCGGCGGCGCAGTTGTGGGATGCGGCCCTTGCCGAGACCAAATCGGAACTCGACCAGTTAGCGTTGGCTACTAACGCCCGCGTGGCAGAGGCCCAGGGCGAGCGAGACGACACCTTGGCCGAACTGCAAACCACAGCTGAAGAACTGGAGCAGGTCAAGGCAGAGCGCGATAGTGCATTGGTCGACGCCGACGATAAAGCCCAACAATTGGCAAACGGTGCAACCGAAATCGCCCGTCTTCAAGCCGAGCTAAACGCACAAACCTTGGCGACCGCGAACGCCACGCACCGGGCCGAAACCGCAGAAGCCGCACGGGCGGAACTGCAAGCCAGGGTTGAGCAGCTCACCAGCCTACTGACCGGCGAACAAGCAGCCCGTCATCAGGCGGAAACAGACGCTAACGCATTACGGGCGGTTGTATCGAAACAAACGGCGGAACTTGAAGCCAGCGAACGCCGCATTGCAGACATAGAAGCCAGCGCCGCCGCTCACGCCCAGGCAACGGCAAACGAAATCACCGCAATCCGGGCAGACCGCCAAGAAATGCGCGATATGTTAAAAATAGTAGTCGATAAAATAGGCTTGGCACCGGCTTTGGCAGAACCGGAAGCGGTAGACAACGAGGCGCTGGAATGGCTCAGCCATACCAGCCGCGAGGATGTTAATTTTAAACACCATCTGGAAACAGCCAACGCCGCTACCTTGCGGGCCGCGCTCAAGGATGAAGGGCTGGCCAAGACTAAACGCACTAAAATTGAAGCCATGCTACGAAAAAGAGAACACGAGCAAAAATGAGCATTGGTGCAAACATCAAACAGCGCCGCGAGGCTAAACGCTGGACTCAAGCAGAACTGGCCGAAAAATCGGGCATCGTGACCCAGGCCATGATCAGCCGGATCGAAAAAGGCGAAGATAATGCAAAAATAGACACACTGCGCGGCATCGCCGCCGCGTTGGGCTGCTCTGTGGTTGATTTACTGACTGAAGCGGACAAAAAGCGGAAATTACCGGCTGGTAAATGATGGGTGGTCCTTCTGTTGAATCCTGAGAAGTTACCGGATTGTGACAAAAAATACGTTCTAATACCTAAAATTAAGTTATCATTGCGCTTTTTATAGAAAGTTGAACAAAAAAAAGCCCAACTCCGGCAAGAGTCGGGCTTCGTTCCGGTTATCAACCCTGATACCACTCAAGGATAACACCGGGACTTGTTCCTTTTATCAACCCTGTTAGAGCAGGGAGACAATGCATAATAATACCACAAATTCAGAAAACAAGAAAAATAACAGCGGAAATAATTGTGGACACTGTCCAGAAACACCGCGTCATTTTGTTCCTCCCGAAAACCATGCTAACCGGCCGCAAATTTTGCGGAAGATTATCATTGCTATCCAGAAATTTTACCAAGATCCCGGCACCTTGCCGTTATTGAACGCGGCCAATGAATCCGATCGACAACAACGCAGCGAACGCCGCGAAGGCTGTATTGCTATTCTTGGCTGCATCCTGCATTACACTGATCTTGTGACGTTACGCGTCGGCATCCCCCAGGCAGACGGCAGCATGGCCGGGCTTACCATGCCGTTTCTCGCCGAGAAATCAGGACTAGGCGAAAGGCGGGCAGAACGGGCAATACATGACCTTAAAGCAGCAGGAATCATAACCGTGCATCCGATATGCACAAAAATTAGCGACATAATCTACGAAGGCATTGCCGCAATACGCACCGTCAGCAAACATCTTTTTACCGCCCTGGGCTTTCATGATTGGTTGAGACATGAACAGCAAAGGGCCATAGAAAGACGGAAAAAGAAAAACCTTAAACAAGACAGAAAAAAGCTGGCCAACATACAAATGGGCCTAAATGTCATTAACAACGGCAACCCAGCATCAGCAGACCCGGCAGCGGAAACAGTGCAGCGTAAAGGGGAAATGTCGCCGGTATCGGCATTTTTCACCGGTGCGAGAAAGATTTTAAACCCCGATACCAGTTAGACGCCGTTAGTTCCCGCCACCCGTTCCCCCTGAGCCTGTCGAAGGGCATTTCAGCACACCGGCAAAGCACCGGTAGGGTAACCTATTGCCGATCACCCGCTACCCCCCAGAAAAACGCCACATTACCCGCAATAAGCCGGTCTCGTACCGACAATTTCCCGTAAAAATCCCCCTCGATTTAAGCGCCGACCAGGAAAACATGAATTTCCGGCGCAGGCAAAAAAATAAGTGTCGGTAATACGGCAGAGGCCTCCCCGGTTTGAAATTTAAGTGTCGGCAACAAGTCAGTTAAGTGGCGGAACTAAAAACAGTTTATCTTTCAGAACAGAATAGGAGGCTACGCCGCCTTTTTTTAAAAGGGCTATCGCCCAATAAGGAGGCTACGCCGCTATTTTGATAAAAACTCTTCATTTACAACTTCTGCGAACTGAACCGCTAGCTTCCGCTACGCTACTCATTAAAAGCGGTTAACAGGTTGTCGATATGAGAGCGGTCTTCGACCTACATTCTTGCGATACTTTGCGACTACGCATGATAATTAGCGTTTCTTAATCAAAAGCTACGTAGACATTTTATAAGCGCCGAAACTATCGACCACAACACTTTTAACAAGTGGTTCCAGGAACAAGTCGAATTGGCGTTGAAAGAGGCCGACGACCCGGCCACGGTATGGATACCTAATGATGTCGCTAAAACCAACATGCAACGGCAGCGCGGAAACCTTTTGAATCGTATCGTAATAGTACAAAAATAACACTAAATTAGTATCTTAATGGTATTATTTTGGTACCGTTTTAATGCCTAAATAGTACCTTAATAGATATATGCTATAATATGTAATACGTATAAAGTGTTAGGAGACTATGATGCACAAAAAAATGACCATCACCCTCGATGAAGCCGTTTATGAAGGTCTATATCGAACGGTCGGAAAACGAAAAATGAGCCAGTTTATTGAAGATCTGCTAAGACCCCATGTCATGGACACCAGCATGGATGCCGGATACAAAGCAATGGCCGCAGACAAAGAGCGCGAAGACGAAGCGATGGAATGGTGCAACGCCATTGCCGGAGACATGACCCATGAAGCGAGGTGAAGTTTGGTGGGTCGAATTCGATCCATCCGTAGGCAGCGAAATCCGTAAAACCCGTCCGGCAGTCATTGTCAGTAATGATGCCGCTAACCGGAATTTATTGCGCGTTGTGGTCGTACCGATAACCAGTAATACAGACCGGCAATATCCAGGCGAAGCATTAGTGACGCTTTCCGAAAAACCAGGTAAAGCGATGGCCGATCAAATCATGGCCGCCGACAAAAGCCGCCTAAAAAATAAAATCTGCACCTTGTCTAAGGCCGACATGCTTGCGGTCGAGAATGCCATTTTGGTTCACCTGGGAATGCCAAAATAGAACTCCCCATTTAAGCTAAGCTGAAGTAGCCTGAGGTTAAGCCGTTCGTGGTCGACTGCACGGATGCAGGAGGTAGAGCAACGCAGGGAGCGGTTGCCGAGAGCTTGTCGAACCATGAACGGCTTAACCGTTTTAAAAGAGATACCTAAAGAGCACAAAAATAATACTAAATAGGAACCGCTATAGTATAATTTTAGTACCACTTTAATACTTAAAAGACACTATGATAATACTAATAGGCAGCCAAAAAGGCGGCTGCGGAAAATCGACAACCGCCGTCAACATTTGCGCCGATCTGGCCAACCAGGGACACGACGTTGTCCTGGTAGACGCCGACCGGCAATGCACATCCGCAAACTGGGCGATGGATCGGGCCGCCAATACCGCCCTGGCCAAAGTGCATTGCGTGCAAAAATATGAAAATATCCGGGATACCTTGCTCGACTTAGACAAACGTTACGGCTTCGTCATCGTCGATGCCGCCGGTCGGGATAGCCGCGAACTGCGCACCGGAATGACCGCAGCACATGTCCTGGTGGTACCGTTCAGACCGTCACAACCCGACCTGGACACCCTGCCGAAAATGCAGGAAATCATCGTCCAGGCTAAAGACATTAATCCCAATTTAGCCGTGTTCGGCCTCTTCACGATGGCTCCCACCAATCCGGCCATCAATGAAGAAACCGACGCCCGTACTTGCCTAAACGATTACCCAATCATAAAGCTGTTGACGACCATTCTTCATGACCGCAAATGCTACCGTGACGCAATGAGCGACGGTTTAGGCGTGGTCGAAATGGACAACCCGAAAGCAAAAGATGAGATCAAAAAACTGGTGGCGGAGATACTGTAATGGTCAAACGCAGAGAACCTAAAGCTTCAACACCTAAATCAACCGCCGAACAAATCGAAGCCTTTGTGGCCGGTGCCGAAGATGGGCCGCTTGTTCCTTTAACACAAGCGATAACAGGCGATAAACATCCGGCATTGAATCAAAATGCCATTCGGGACTACAAAGCGATCCGTGTGCCGTTCAACGAATATGAACATCAACAATTGGAAATTGCCAGTCAATTAAGCGGTCGAACTAAGCTTAATTTTATTCGTTATGCGATGTTGAAGCTGGCTAAGGAAATACAGGAAGAGGGATAAAATTAGTGTTAATTTGGTACTAAAGTAATGTCTTTTTAGTATTTAATTGGTGTTATCTTAGTGCTGTATATCGGGTTGTACGGTGGCGGTTTTTGATGGAAAATAAAAAGATTGTTTCGCTTGTTAGACTAATTTCTTTTGGGAGAATTCAATGAATTATGAAAGCGCTTTATTGTGTATGCACGGAATGGGTAACTTAACAAAAGGAGAATTTGAAGCAGATATTGCTAAAGTAAAACAAAATCTGGCAGAACGCTTGCCAGCAAATAAACTTTCCAATACATATATCCCGGCTGCTGGAATATTTTATAGCGACATTACACAAGGCCAAGAAGATAAGATTTGGGAAGCTATGACTACTCAAGGCGGACTTGATACTGGCTGGATACGCCGAAACACCATTAACCTTATTCGTCGATTCATTATCTCAGGGCTTTCGGATGCTACCGCATTTACCGGATTTAATGATTCTGGTGCTTACTTGCCCTATAGAGATGCACAACAACGTATTTATGATGCCTTAAAGGATGTTCATAAGGTTTGCGGAGAAATACCCATCGTCATAATTTCCCAGTCATTGGGATGTCAAATCATGTCGAATTACCTTTGGGATGCGCAACTATATTTGCGAAATGCAACACTACCAGAAAATAAAAGGTTTCCAATAGATCGGCGTAGTATTTGGTATGACAGACCATATGCCAGTGATGTTATTCGTGACGAGTTTTTATGTCTCCAATCCTTAAAAACATGGTTTACTACTGGTTGTAACATTCCAATATTTGTTTCTGGTTTTAAAGATGTACGTGCCGTTCATAATAACCGAGATGGCTATAACTTTAACTGGTTTAACTATTTCGATTATGACGATGTATTAGGCTACCCCTTGACACCGTTGAATGTTTTATTTAATCCCGGTAATACGGCGGGACACGGTCAATCTTACGCTAATGCCGCGACTGATATTCAAGTGAATGCAAATGATGGGATATGGGGAACAATAACATCTAGCTGGAATCCAATGTCACACACGCAATATTGGGGTGACAATACTGTTTTGGAAGCGCTTGCAAGCCGGGTGTAGGGTTTTTGTTATCTGATATTTTGCTTACAAAGCAACCCTTGCTCTTTTCTTTATTTTTTCTTGTTTTTAACTTGTTTTAAGTGCGCAAAACAATTTACAGAACAGTGTCTTACCATCATATAAATGGTGTAATTGAAACCACATGTGGTGAAATCGTTAGAACATGACGAGAAAAACGCAGCCATATGACGAGAAATAATTACAATAAGTGGAAAATATGGTATTTGTATTCCACTTATCGTAACTGAGGCTGTTCCAAATGGAAAGTAAACTGATCGTAGCCAAGGATAACCAATTGATACAGGCGGGATATACGCTCAGTGTTTCTGAGCAGCGCGTGATATTGCTGTGCATTGCCAAACTGGATTCCCGGCAGAAAATCCCCAGTAACCATGAATTTACCCTATCCGTGGACGACTTGCATAGGGAGACCGGCGTAACCCGAGAGAATGCTTATCGGGATTTGAGGAATGCGGTCAAATCGCTTTATGACAGAACCATCTATCTCGATCCCAAAGATACCTATAACGAGATGCGCTGGCTTTTAAAAAAAGGCACCGTCCAACCCGGCGGAACCGTGTCCCTGGTGTTCTCCCCATTGATTTTACCGTTTCTGACTGAACTAAAGGAACGCTTTACCACCTATAAATTAAAGGATGTGGCTAAGTTCAAGTGTTCGTATAGCATCCGGTTTTACGAAATACTGGTGCAATGGAAAAGCCGCAATGAGTTACCCGTGGAAGTCGCATGGCTTCGGGATATACTGCAATTGGGCGATAAATATCCCAAAATTAGCGACTTAAAGAAGTACGTCCTGTTACCGGCGCTGAAGGATATTAATGAATTTAGCAACATGCGCGTTTCGTTTGAGCAGCGTAAGCGCGGCAAGGATATAACTCACTTTATTTTCAAATACGCCATAAGTGGAGTAAATGAAACTGAGGATGCCGCTGTAATCGCTGGTTTTACTGAGGAACCCCGGAAGAAAATTGAAGGCGTTGCTGCTGATAAGCGTAGGTTGTTAGCGGGGCTTAAAGATGCCTTAAAGTAAAATAAAATTCAATATAGATTGGGCATGCTTGCTTAGGCAAGGGTGAAACGTTAAAAAATAAGAAATATAAAAAATGCGAAAAATTGTGGATTGTTATTGCACTGGCAAACTTTGGTCTCGCAAAGAACATAATATTTTCAATATATTATCTAATTCTTTATCGATAATGTTGTGTCTCGCACATGAACTTATAAGAGTCTCAACACGTTCTAAACGTCGGTCATACCGCTCGCGCATATCAGTTGTATATTCTCGATAACCAAATAATGAAAATCCCAATGTTTTATTTTCTACTTTATCAAGAATTTCTTTTACTTGATCTAAACTTTCATTATCAGCAACTGGATGATTGTAAATACCCGCAGCATTTGATACAAGTTGCAATAAAGTAATAATGCTTATCCATTGCAAAATATTCAGTCCCAAGCAATCAGTACCGGAACTGAAAAAAGCGTTTCGCTCCCAAAACGCACGATGGGTTAAGGGAAGAAAGCGAATATTGCCATTAGCTAAATCACTCAGTCCTCCCCAAGTATCAATTACCCCTCCTTTTGTGATATACAATTTATTAACAGGTGTAATAGATCTTAATCGTTCTGCCGCAGTAACAAGTCCTTCGTAAGGATGTAATTCTATAGGGCGTTTTCTATCCGTTACCCAAATGCGATTAAACCCGGGTTTTTGTTTAAACCAAGTGCGCACAAATGCCTTTACTCCCTCACTACTTGCTCCTTCGATCTGACCGGCATAAATCAAGTCAACATCACCCAAATCCTTATGAACCCATGTCGCAATGTCACTATAGTGGCTATTATTTAAACGTAACCATTCAGAGATTGCAGCACTAGAACCATGTAAACAAAAGTCGGCTTTAAATCTTTTGTTAAGTTCAGAAATTAACGCATCCATGTCAGATGGTGTACGAGTCGGCTTCTTAATTTCTGGTGGAATCACTTCCACATAGCATGGCAACCTATTTAGACCGCTAGGAAGTGAGCAATGTTCTGTCTGTTGCATAAGCCAAGCTGTCTTGCTTAGGAGACCTAGATATTGCATTTCACATTGAGTGTTGAGAACTGCGCGAGCGTAGCTACCAGCTAGCCATGCACTGGCAAATGATGAACCATCATTTCTGCTGATTGAGATGTTCTTATTATCAGTGTTGATTGCAAAACAGGGTTTAAGACCAGTTGTAGCAGGAACATCAACATCATCAGAGGGATATTTTTTGTTATTTGTGTCTAATTTTACAAATGTTACCGCAATTGTTTCTGGACGTGTGGCAGGATAACCAAGGCGAATACGGAGTGGATCATTTTTGCAAACTCGGTTACCTGCTGCTGCGAAAATTGCTGGCGACCAGATTTTCTTTTCTTCGGGATCACTATTTTCCTCAACAGTAATAAGACTAGAGACAATAATTGCCAACGTCTTTTCAAAAAAAGGCATTGTAAAAACTTTATCCCACGATTCGTTACTTATCGAATCAAGATATATGCCATTATTGGCTGCAAGATGATTAGAGAAGTCAACAGACATATTTATTGATAAAACTCGAATCGGATTGGAAGTTTCGTTATTTACTTCACATTGAAGATCAGCTAACAATAAAAGGCAATGTGTATAACTATATAAATCCGTAATTTCCCTGTATTTAGTTTCAGTTTCGGCACTCAGACCAATAATAACCTCATTATCAGATAAATTATTGTTACCAACAAAGCCTTCACGAATAATATTTACAACATTTAGGCAATGTTCAGATTCAACATCAATTGCTGCAACTAAATAATTGGGGTCAATACTTTTTATTTTTTCTACTAACTCCTTCTTATTGTAATAAAAATCACTTTTTTTGTAGACAAATTCCTCATCCTTAGAAAATAGAATAAATTGGAAGTTTTTGGGTGGTACTTGCCCCGGCTGGTAATTAAATTCAGTTTGGATTTCTACATCATCAATATATCTCTCATCGGATAATCCAAAGCCAATATAATTTAAGCTCGCATCAATTACCCCAGCTTGCAGTCGCGCATATTCAAGAAATCGTAGTTCCTCGCCACTATTTACTACAAAGAGCTCTAAAAAGTATGTTTCGCTATTAGTTTCACTATTAAGGAAAAAACTATGAGAAATTTGTAGTTCGGCGAATGCAGAAAGGTAAGATTCATCAAACTTACTTTGTAGTGATGAAGTACCTAAAACGACAATTTGTCCAGGAATGTGTCTAAGCATATTGATTTATTTTTTCCAACCTACTTTGGCAGTAATACTGGCTTCAACTTTTCCATCCAGTAAAAGCTTTATTGCCGTTCCAGTGCCTGTTTCTACCTTGAAAGCAAGTTCAAGCTCTAACGAGTCAAGTTTTAGTCCTGAATCGGTATCACTTACATCTGGTGGATGGAAACCAGTCATAAGGTTTGTTAAGGTAGCCTGAAGTACCGCAATTTGCTCAGAACTTAGTTTACTGTCGTTTCCCCTACTGCCTCTACTCTGAGCTGCACTTGTTATGTTCCCTTTAGTTGGAATGTAGATTTCCACAGTTGGTGTCATTGAATTTTCGTCTTTTTGGTCTTCTGATTTCATTTGTCTCTCGATTAGCCATGTAGGGGGCGCACCGCGCACCATTTACGAATGCCAAAATGGGCAATCTATTTCAAATATCAATATTTCCAGCAAGATTAGACACCGAAAAGGAGCGCGATGCACCCCCTACACGGCTACCCTGCTCAAACTAGAGACCAATCACCGAACATTGAGGGTATACGAACATTTGATAAAAGTCGTGCTGCTCTGTTTCATAGATCACCTTAATATCAGCCACCTGGCTAGGTAGGGTTACGTTAATCCGACTCATGAAGAGTGTTACACATCAAATTAACATCAATATTTGATGTTAATTTGATGTGAGTGTATAATTGTAATTTAGTGGTTTTAAACCACTAAAGTTCCTTCGGTAAATGTTTATTTACCGAATCCATCAACCTAGTTTCCTTCATTGTGGAGGAACAATTATTGGGGAAAACATGAAAATGATCATAAAAAGCCACACTATTGAAGAGATTTGCGTTACAAATAAATCCCGCTAATTAATTAAATTAAGACCGGTTTGTAACGCATCTTAGTTAGTGGGTAGTCGGTCGTCTTATTATTGGGACGATTATGTACAAAGTAAAATCAAGAAATGATCATAACGTTGAAAATACAAATAATGACTTTGAAATTGACAAATTTGAAATAATCGAAGCTAAAACAAAGCATAAAGTGGCATTGGTAGTCCTTTATACTTGTCTTTTATTTTTAGTTTGTACAGCTATTTATGGAGCTGTGAATGGGGGCTTTAATGAATTTTCAGCAGTATGGTCGAATATACAACCAATTTTGTCGATGATAGTTGGTTATTATTTAGGCTCAAAAAATGGCTAAAGAAACTACAAGAGTTCAAATGGAGCTGCCAGAGACTTCATTGGAACGACTTAAAATGTTGAAAGAAAAAACAGAAGCTGCTTCTTATGCAGAGGTAACTAAAAATGCCTATCGTATTTATGAAAGAATAATAGACCTGACTGAGTCAGGTTGTACGATACTTTTAAAAGATAGCCAAGGCAATACCAAAGAGTTAGAACTATTTATGTAACTGATATTCTGCCATGTAGGGGGTGCATCGCACCCCTTAAATCTTTCAATGTTATTTACAATTTTCCCTACCATGTCCGAACAATAATCATTTGCCCATCGATGATATAGCGCAACACATAGCCACTCGCCCTAAAAGGCAGGAACAACTCGCGGCGGTCAGCCCAGTAGATCAAACCAAGACATAAGGGTACGCCGTGCATACCCTTATAATTTTGCAAAAATGGATTGATACCCTTTCTTCTCCTTAATCGCTTTTAACTTTTCTCCGGCTATCCACGCTTCTTCCTCGGTATAAAACCAATCTTTACGCACGGTTCCGGGCGATCCTCTCCTTCCCCATTCTCGAACCAACGACCAATCGCCGAATATGCCGGGTGTAACGAATAGCTGATAAAACCGGTGCAGGTTTTTGTCCGGGTCGTGCCGCTCCAGGTAGATGTGTTTCATAGCTCACCTTCAATATCGGCCACCAGCCCGGTAACCCCCAAACACGTTGCCGGGCATTTTTGCTTCATCCTTCCGTTTGTTGCGCGGCAAGCCTTTTACGGCCTCGTGCCTTGATCTCTTCAATATCCAGTGGGGTTGCAGTGCCGCTGTCTATGCCTTTTTGGATTTCGCGCCTTAATTCTTCTAGCCGCAGATCAGGCAACGGGTCGCGCAGTCCGGCCAAGTCAACGGGACACTGAGCCTCGTTCTCTGTTCCCCATGACGCCAGCCAAGCATCCACCACATCATGATTGATGGTTTTCCCGTCCGCTTCATATTGCGCCAAGCGTTGCAGGGTGTCGAGGCGTATTTGTTCCGCCGCTTCTTCCTGATCGAGGAATTGCCGGATGTCTTCTTTCATTGATTTTAACCAACCAGGCCAAGATTACGTTCCACTTCATCCAGTGTGTGGGTCTTGCTGTTTCCGGCACGAACATCGGTCAGCCGTTGCTCGGCAAGGTACAGGTCTTCAAAGTCGGCGGCAACCACGTTGATATGTGCTTTGGTGTGGTCGCTGGGTTTGTCCCTGACGATAATATCAATATCTTGGCCCAACTGCATTAAGCACCGAAGCAGGCGGTCAGTCGAAAAGCCGGATAGCCGTCCACGCACCAAGGCGGAAACCTTGGGCTGGTCTAGCCCCATCAGTTCGGCGGCAGCCGTTTGGCTCAATGCTTTTCGTTCAATGATTTGGGCAATCTGTTGGGCCAGCCGGACACGGGCGAGGGCTTCTTCCGCATCGGGCCGCCCAAGGTCAGAAAAAATATTTCCGCTGCCGGCGTGGACGGGTATTTCTTCGTTGTGTCTGTTGCTCATGGTGTTTTCCCCGATTATCAAGCGGCAGCAAACCGTTTGACGTTGATCTTGTCCAACTTGCTTTTAGTTTGGGCAAGATCATAGTGGTTTTGTTGTAACAGCCAGCTTTCGGCACTGCCACCAAAGCCCAAGGACAAACGCACCGCCATTTCTGTGGAAATTCCGGAATGCCCGTTCAGCAGTTCCGAAAGCGTTTTGCGCGTCACCCCCAAGCCCTCTGCGGCGGCTGTCACGCTTAAACCTAACGGCTCAAGGCATAATTCACGTATCGTTTCGCCGGGGTGCGGCGGGTTCATCATAGCCATTTTTTTACCTGCTTAATGGTAATCAATCAAATCAACGTCAGTGGCATTTCCGACTTCATCGAAGCGGAAGATAAGCCGGTAATTGCCGGACACATTGACGGCATAAAACCCGTTAAGGTCGCCCTGGAGCGGATGCAAGCGCAGTCCTGGCAAATCCATATCAGCAACGGCTCGACTGGCATCCAGCCTTGCCAATAACGACCGAAGGCGTTTTAACTGATCCGGGTTGATCCCGCTTTTGTCGTCATTTTTATACAGGGCTTTTAAGCCTTTGTGTCGAAAGTTTTTAATCATTTGTTAGCTATCCTTGCTTAAATATATTCTTACATTTAACGAATGTAACGCGTTACGTTTCAAGTGTCAACTTTCAATAAGATTTCTCTACCCATAAAGCATCACAACCACCGGAACCGGTTCTGTTTCCATTCATGGCCATCGATCAACCCCTGATGATAATAATCGGCATAATCCCAGAAAAACGGGCTGTATTCGGA
>CAMAUL010000063.1 GCA_945861405.1 Candidatus Methylobacter oryzae
GATCACTTGGGGATTTCAAGCCTCGCCCTAATTCTTGCATCGCTGAAATCAATTTTGGGTCTTTAATTAGGTCGCTCATTTTCTCTCCTTATATCGCCGTATTGTACGGCCATGAAAATAAGCGGTTACACGGATTTATTTACACCCCCAGTTAGCATTCCCTTTATGTTACTCGGACGATACGATACCTTTCTCTATAGCACCAAAATAATCAATTGGAGATCCTACATATCCCTGACTGCGTACATACAACTGTAAACAAAGTGCATGCGGCGTAACATCAGCTAGTGTACTATCTTCACTAAATCCACTTATAATTAACTCTAAGCTTCGTAGATGATCAAGTTCTCTATCTAGCTGATGAAAATCCGTTATACCAGTAATCTCCATTAAATCATTAGCTTCTATGTAAGAATAATCTGCATATATCCAACCAGCTGGACTTTTGAATGTTTTAGCCGTCTCACAAACATAATTTATTAGCTTTACTTGGCTAGTTGTAAGCTGAGAAAGAATATTTATCAGGATGAGGTTGCTCTCGTCTTTACCATCAGGTGAACATGAGGATGCCAGCAATCCAGCCCAAAAACTTTGCATAAAATCATCTTCTGCCCAAGACCCATTCTCGATAGTTGAATATATGATTCTTGGATGAGCATGTAAAACAAGATTTCCTGTTTGTTTCTCTAATAATAGTTGAGCTTTGTGAGCTATCTCGACTGCATTTTTTGCACGCCACGCGCTAACTTTATCTTTCAATAGAAGTCCAAATTCTTCTGCGGCTGGCAAGCAAATACGGCTCAAAAATGCAGATGCCCCGTCAACAGTACCTTTTGTGACGGTATTTACTGAATCGGCGACAGGTTTTAATCCTAAAATATCTAAACTTTTATTCTCTTCTGTCATCAGGTAGCCCTTCTATAACCTAGCTATTGATTACCAAGCAAATTCGCCCGATAGGTTGATATTTCCCGACAATCGGGGAGTTTAATTTTGAAACCACAAATTACAACCTAGTCAAAAAGCTGCGCCGAAATTATACACTTAAAGCCCATCAACCAGAGTTGTTATGGTTTTTTAAATTGGGTATGTTATTTTGTTGCCATTCCCAGTCATTCAAATCATCAAAACCCATGAAAACAAACTACCGTCCATTCGGTTTACTGCTGTTGCTGCTCATTTTACTAGGCTGTAGCAAGACCATCGCTACCACACCGGACGTGACTTTCACTACCCTCACCGGCGAAAAAATCGCGCTGAACGGTTTGCGCGGCAAACCGGTTATCGTCACGTTCTGGGCGACCGACTGCCCGTCCTGCATCAAAGAAATTCCCGACTTGATCGACCTTTATACCCAGTATCATGCCTCAGGCCTGGAGATGATTGCCGTTGCGATGTATTACGACCCGCCGAATCATGTCGTCGATATGACTAAGGCCAAGCAACTACCCTACAATGTCGCGCTGGATTTGAATTCGGAACACGCCCAGGCTTTCGGCGGGGTGATGTTTACGCCCAGCACCTTTCTGATCGCCCCCGACGGTTCGGTGGTTAAAAAGGAAATCGGCCTGTTCAACTTGGCGAAAATGAAAACTAATATCGAATCACTACTTAAAGGCTAGCCCATGCTCTGGTTAAAAGCGTTACACCTGATTTTTATGGTCACTTGGTTTGCCGGGCTGTTTTACCTGCCGCGCCTGTATGTTTATCACGCGATCAGCAATGACGCGATCAGCAATGAGCGCTTTAAGGTGATGGAACGCAAACTGTTCTTCGGCATCATGACGCCGGGCATGATAGCGACTTTTCTGTTCGGCGTGTGGATGCTGGTTGTTTACGATTGGACGGCTTATGCTACTGCCGGATGGCTGCATGCAAAACTGGCGCTGCTAGTGCTGACGCTGGTTTATCATTATTTCTGCTATCTGTGGCTGCTTGATTTTAAATATGACCGCAACCGGCGCAGCCATGTTTTCTATCGCTGGATGAACGAAGTGCCGGTTTTGTTTCTGGTCGGCATTATCATTTTGGCGGTGGTTAAGCCGTTTTGATGGGATAAATGCTTTACAATATAATGCTTAAATATTGGATGCGAGCGGAGAACAACGCCATGCAAAACTTACAAATCAACGACCAAGCTGCTGACCAGCTCCACGACATGGCTAAACAAGAGCATGTTTCCAGCACTGAGCTTATTGAGCGGCTAATAAAAAAACATAGTGAAGAGCTGAGCAAACAACGCGAATTAGCCGCGTTTTTTAGACCCTTTCAAAAGGATATGACCGGCTTTAGCTTTGACAGAGAAGATGCTAATGCCCGGTGAATTTGTTGATACCAATGTCGTTATTTACAGTTTCAGCCAAGACGAACACAAACAGCACCAAGCATTAGAGATACTGGCGAAACATCCTGTTATGTCCGTTCAGGTTTTGAGTGAAACCGCCAATATCATGAGACGCAAATTAGGTTTTGAACTTACCGCTATCCGCACCGTTATCAATCGTATCAGTCAAGAATGTAGTGTACTGCACCCCATTAACTTAACCACGCTTAACGACGCTTTCGACATAGCTGAACGTTACGGCTTTTCACATTACGACAGCTTGATTATTGCCGCTGCATTGCAAACAGGTTGTACAACACTTTATTCGGAAGATATGCAGCACGGGCAAATTATTGAAGAACGGATGATTATCCTTAATCCGTTTTTACATAGCGATCCATTAGGAGCGACCCTATTATGATATACCCAACTATTATTGCCAGCCTCACCGGCGGCTTAATGATCGGTTTTGCCGCTGCCATGCTGGTGTTGTTCAATGGCCGGATTGCCGGTATCAGCGGAATTTTAGGCGGCCTGCTCCAGGCTGGCACGGGCGACAAGGCTTGGCGTGTGCTGTTTGTGCTCGGGCTTGTCACTGCGCCTTTTGTTTACCGGATCACCTTCGGCCTGCCCGCTGTGACTATCGATGCCGGGACAATTGAACTGATTATCGCCGGTTTATTGGTCGGCATCGGCACCCGGTACGCATCGGGTTGCACCAGCGGACACGGCGTCTGCGGTATTTCTCGCGGCTCGATCCGCTCCATTGCCGCCACGCTGACGTTCATGGCGGCGGGTTTTGTCACCGTCTATCTGACTCGCCATTTGTTGGGGATTTAATCATGCTGAACATTAACGCGTTTTTTGTCGGGCTGTTATTCGGCCTGGGTCTTATCGTCTCCGGCATGACCAATCCGGCTAAAGTGATCGGCTTTTTGGATTTGGCAGGAGCTTGGGATCCGTCGCTGGCCTTCGTGATGGGCGGCGCTATCCTGATCGGGTCAGGCGGCTTTGCGCTGGCAAAAAAACGCCAACGCAGTTTGCTGGGAGCGCCCATGCATCTGCCCACCGCCACCAAACTGGATAAGCGTTTAGTGCTCGGCAGTCTGGCTTTCGGCATCGGCTGGGGGATTGCCGGATTTTGCCCTGGGCCTGCGCTCGTCAGTGCGGCGGCAGGGCAACCCAAGGCATGGATATTCGTGGCGGCGATGCTGTCCGGCATGGCTTTGTACAGTGTGCTTGAGCAGCGCAAAAAATGAACCGCCCTGTTGTGCTGTCATTTTCCGGTCACGATCCCAGCGGCGGCGCTGGGGTGCAGGCCGATATTGAAACCTTGGCCAGCCATCGCTGCCATGCCGCCAGCGTCATCACCGCCTTAACCGAACAAGACACCCGGAATGTAAAAAAACTGATTCCGCAAAGCCCGGAAGATATTATCAGCCAAGCCAACACATTGCTGAACGACCTGCCGGTCAAGGCTTTTAAAATCGGCCTGATCGGCCACCATGAAACCGCTGCCGCGATTCATACGATATTAAAGCAGCACCCAAACATTCCGGTTGTCTTAGACCCGGTGCTGTCGGCTGGCGGCGGCGCTGAGCTGTCGAACGACCGGCTCATAACAACCATCGTCGATTTGCTGCTGCCCTGCACGACTGTGTTAACGCCCAACAGCGAAGAAGCGCGAAAGCTGACAGGGTTGACCAGCCTTAATAACTGCGGCTTGGCATTGCTGGACAAAGGCTGCAACTATGTGCTGATTACCGGCAGCCATGAGGATACGCCTTCGGTCAGCAACCAGCTGTTCCATGACCGGCGTAGCTGGGAAACTTACACCTGGGACAGGTTGCCGTTCAGCTACCACGGCTCCGGCTGCACACTGGCTTCCAGTATTGCCGCTTTGATAGCGCACGGTCTGGAGCCGTTGCAAGCCGTCATCGAAGCACAGGAATACACCTGGAACTCATTAAATGCCGCTTACCAGCCGGGCAAAGGCCAGCACATTCCCAATCGATTTTTCTGGATGGATGAAGAGTGATTAGGTTTCCTGAAAGCGGACTTTACGCAATCACCCAGACCGCAAACAAGTCTCCCGACGCCATTATTAACGAAGTGGCGGCAGCCATTAAAGGCGGCGCTGTCGTCGTGCAATACCGGGATAAAAAGCCGGTTGATGCACCCGGTCTCGCCCGTGAGCTGATTAAAATCTGCCATCAACATAACGTGCCGTTGCTGATTAACGATGACATCGAACTGGCAGCGCTGGTTGGCGCAGACGGCGTCCACATCGGCAGGGATGACGGCGCGGTTATCCAGGCAAGAAAGCGCTTGGGAAGAAAAGCCATTATCGGCGTGTCCTGCTATGACTTTGTCGAACAAGCTATAGCTGCTCAGGCACAGGGGGCGACTTACGCAGCATTCGGGCGATTTTTTCCGTCGAACTCAAAACCCTTGGCCGCGTCCGCCCATATTGAAACGCTACGTCTAGCAAAGCGCGCGCTAACCATCCCCATAGTTGCCATCGGCGGCATTCTGCCGGACAATGGCGGACAATTACTTGCAGTGGGGGCCGATTTGTTGGCGGTCATCGGCGGGGTATTCGACGACCAGCCGGAACAATCGGCTCGGGCTTATCAGACGTTATTCAGTCGCTAAAACTATGACTGAAAAACTTGACGAGCGCATTTGTAGGGGCGATTTTAATCGCCCAGGGCGAATAAATTCGCCCCTACATATATAGCCTTACAAAATCAAGCCGGGAAAACATGAGTATGACCGACAATCGTAGAGCATTCATCAAGAAGTCTGTTGCCTTAAGCGGTTATTCGCTTATCGCGCTGGCCTCGCCCGAGGCAAGCGCCGAATGGCTTGCCGAGACTACAACCACCGACATACTGCAACAAACCTTAAAGCGTTTATTCAAAGACCAGGAAATCATCGAATCCGATCAAATCGACATCCAGATCCCCAAAACGGCGGAAAACGGCGCTTCCGTCCCCATTACGGTGACCAGCAGCCTGAACAATGTCGAGGGCATTTCCATCCTGATTGAAAAAAACCCGATACCCTTGGTCGCTAAATTTGAATTGTCCCCAGACCTGGCACCTTTTGTATCGACCCGCTTAAAAATAGCCGAGACGTCTGCTGTGGCTGTCATCGTGGAGACCAACGAGGGGTTTTACACCGCCAGCAAAAAAGTCATGGTCACCCTGGGCGGCTGCGAGCTTTAGCATGTCGAGCATTAAAATACGCACCAAACGCATGGACGGTAACACGCAAATCAGGATGCTGATCGCCCACCCGATGGAACATGGCCGTAACCGCGACACAAAAACCAACGCCTTAATCCCCGCGCATTTTATTCAGAAACTAACGGTAGAGCATAACAAAAACGTCATCATTACCGGCAACACGGGGGCCAATATTTCCAAAGACCCCTTCTTTGCATTTACACTGAAAGGCGGCAATGCGGGCGATAAAATCACCATCAGCTGGGTGGATAATCTGGGCAACCAGGATACTCAGGAGCATATTATTAAATGAATGCTACCCTCTAAAACGGTTCTTTAAACGGTCTCAAATCCAGTTCATGAGTCCAGGCGCTGGAATGTTGTTTATGAATGGCCCAATAGGTTTCGGCAATGGCGTCGAGTTTCAGCAAGCCATCCTGGCCTTTAGATTTAACATAGTCAGGGAACTGGTCTTTTGCCCGTTCCCCATCAATCACGCCGTCAATAATGGCATGCACTACATGTATGCCTTGCGGCGAAAATTCTCTTGCCATGCCTTGCGCCAACGCCCTTAAACCGGCTTTCGCTGAGGCAAAGGCGGTAAATGGCGGTTTCGCTCTTAATGACGCTGTCGCTCCGGTAAAAATCAGCGTCCCTTTTTGTTGCTTCTTCATTGCCTTGACCGCTTCCTTGCCGAAGAAAAAGGCACCCAGGCAGTTCTGCTTCCAAAGCGTATAAAAGGCCTTGGCATCCATATCCAACAAAGGCGCCGGGATATTACTGTCGACATTGTAGACAGCAATATCGACACTATAACCATCGTCTAGTGCCATTCTAAATAAGTTGGCGACATCGCGCTCAAGCGTTGCATCGGCAATCACTGTGCTAACTGAGCCGCCCTTTTGCCTGATTTTTTCCGCTACCCGTTGAAGCTTGTCTTCACTTCGCCCGGCTATATAAATGTGCAACCCTTTTGCTGCAAAAAATTTGGCGAGTGTAGCGCCCAAGCCTTGCTCAGGGCCAACTCCGATAATAACGGCTGAACATTTTTTCTCCATACTTAGTCTTCCTGTTTTAGCTTCATTTAGGATATAGCTATAAATAACTCCCCCAAATCCATTTGTAGGGGCGATTTTAATCGCCCTGGGCGAATGAATTCGCCCCTACTGGGTCATTCGCAAGTCGAGAAGTTATGTTCAACCAAATCCTTAAAGGAATGAGTTTTTATTTTCTACCGAATATCAACGAGAAATTATTAGCAGGCATATTGATCTGCTCTTTTAACTCCAAGCCATGATTTGCCGCCGCCTTTTTCAGATCGGCCACGTCTTTTAAACCCCATTCCGAAACGCCTGCCGAACTCAACGTTTCATGAAACTCTTTATTGGAATCGGTGGTGAACGTACCTTCCACCTGGAACGGGCCGTAAATCAACAAAAAGCCGTCATCATCCAACAAATGTGCGGCGCATTTCATCATGCCGTCAGCAATTGAAATAGGCGCTACCTGAAAAATATTGATGCAGAAAATGGCAGCAAATGAAAAGGGTTTGCCTGCATTAAACCAAGTGTCAGGATTGGTTAAATCCAGGTGAATCGGATCAGCAATATTATCGTTCTTATGATCGACAGACAGTTTCTTGATGTTGTCAAAAACGGCTTGATCTTTATCGGAAGGATGAAAATGCAGATGCTCGAAATGCGGCGCAAAAAAATTGATGTGCATGCCGCTGCCGCTGGCGAGTTCCAGAATATTGGCGGGATCTTTAGGCAGCTTTTCTTTTAACACACCTAAAAGCGGCTCACGATTGCGGTTTCCGGCCCAGGCAACATACTCGCTTAATGGATGCGGATCTAAGGGTGGTTTATCTTGGTTCATTGTTAACTCCTCGTGGTTAGTTACACTTCAATAACAGCAAGTGTTGTGCCAACAATTATCAATAATATTTCTCTTAAATTACAATGACTTGATTTTTAATGTTGCCAGATAAAGGAAGCTGTGCTTCAATTAGAGAAAATTTACTTCACAAAACATCATGAGCAATAACTCCCTTTCCGATTTAACACCTGTTTTTTTTCTGCAAACTTTCATCCTTGAGCTGATGCATGCCAGCGAACAACAGGGACAAAAACACTGCGAGCAATTGATTGAACACATTGCCAAAACTGCCGGGTGCTTTTTTGAAGAAACCTATCGGGAAGAAACCCATAACACCGAACTGCTCGACAAAGAAAACTATACCGAACTGATCCTTGGCCTTAAAAACAATATCGGCGGCAAATTTTCACTGACTTCCAGCAACCAGGATTGCATTACCGTTACCAACAGCTGCTGTCCTTTTGGCGACCGGGTTACCAATTTTCCTGAACTGTGCAGAATGACGTCCAGTGTCTTCGGCGGCATTGCAGCCAGGAATTTCGGCTACGCCAAAGTCGAAATCAAACAAAGCATCGCCCGCCACGACGGTCAGTGTGAAGTTTGCGTATACACCAATCCGAATGCAGCTAAAGACCGTCCGGGAATGGAATACACCGACACAACACCGGTTAAGGAAATGCAGGATATTAATGAGTTGCACTCGCGCATTGAGCAGAGCATGCAACAGATCTGGCGTCAACAAAGCAAGCAGCCGACAAAAAAACACCAGCCCCCGGCAATTATTGCCAAATCACCGGCCATGCAAAAAATCCTGCAATCCATAGAAGTCATTGCGCCTACGCTGGCAACAGTGCTGATTCACGGTCAAACGGGGGTTGGCAAGGAATTGATTGCACGCGCCATACATGCGATGAGCGACCGCTGCAATAAACCCTTTATCCCGATTAACTGCGGTGCAATTCCCGAAAGCCTGATTGAGAGCGCGCTGTTCGGACATGAAAAAGGTGCGTTCACCGGAGCCATCGAAGTGCATCAGGGCTATTTTGAACGGGCTGAAGGCGGAACCTTGTTCCTTGATGAAGTCGATACACTGTCTCCCGCCGCACAAACCCGGCTGCTTCGCGTACTGCAAGAAGGCGAACTGGAACGGGTCGGCGGCAAACAAACCCTGCCGGTTGATTTGAGAATAATCTCAGCAACCAACAACAATTTGGAAGATCTGGTCAAACAAGGCCTGTTCCGCAACGACCTGTATTACCGCATCAACGTGGTTCGGTTAAGCATCCCGCCGCTGGCCGAACGCCCGGAAGATTTGCCCTATCTGGTGCAGTTGATTGTGCAGCGCTTGAGCAAGAAATATAACAAGGCGGTTGAATCGGTCAGCCGTGAAGTCATGCAAAAAATCCGCGCTTATCCGTGGCCGGGCAACGTCCGAGAACTGGAAAATATCCTTGAACGCAGCATTTTATTTGCCACCGGCAAAGAACTGGCTGAGCTGGATTTGCCGCTTCAAGCCAACAACCTTAACCTTGAGGAATGGAAAGACATCAAAGAACAAACGCTTGCCAAGGCCGAGCAAGCGTTTCTTGAAAACGCGCTAAAACAGCATCAGGGCGACGTAAAAAAAGCCGCGGAAGACATGGGCATTACATCGCGCGCCGTCTACAGCAAGCTGAAAAAACATGGGGTTAATTTAGCGGACTATCGTAGGGCTTAGCTCTATTTGCTCATCAACTCATTGGCAATCATTTCAGCCTGCTTTAATACAGTTTCAGTAGCGAGTAATTGCATATCAGGCGGATAACCGAACTGCCTTAGCGTTCTTTTGACGATGACCTTTAATTTAGATCGTACGCTTTCTTTAATTGTCCAATCAATGGTGGCGTTTTCGCGTACTCTTTGGGTTAAAACGACTGCCAATTCCCGCAATTGCTCGTGCTGCATCAATTCTTTAGCGCTGTCATTATTGGCAACGGCTGTATAAAACGCATACTCAAAATCTGTTAAACCCAGTGTTTTCGCTTCGTTATCGGAAACGACAATTTCTTTACTGATTTTGATAAGTTCATCCATAACCTCGGCGGCAGTCAGAATCTTGTTGTGATATTTCTTGATGGCGTTTTCCAACATTTCCATCAACGATTTGCTTTGAACCAAGTTCTTTTTAGCTCGGACTTTTAGTTCATCGTTGAGCAGTTTTTTAAGCACTTCTAAGGCAATATTCTTATGCTCCATGCCTTTCAATTCCATTAAGAATTCTTCCGAAAGAATGGAAATATCGGGCTTTTTGATTCCAGCTGCATCAAAAATATCAATTACCTGTTCGGACACCAATGCTTTATCAATCACCTGCCGAATGGTTGTTTCTATTCCCTCGCTGGTTTGGCCTGAGCCGGCGCCGTCAAACTTCGCCAGTCGCGCCTTTACCGCCTGAAAAAACGCCACTTCATCTTTGGCATCCATGGCTTGTTCATGCGGAATTGCAATCGCAAAAGCTTGGGATAGGGCAGAGACTTCATTGATATAGCGTTTCTTGCCATCATCCAGCCCCAAAATATGCTCTTCAGCAGCCAGAATCAACGCCAACTTTTGCGATGTTTCGGCGGCAAAATAATCTTCGTAAGCAAAGCCGTGATACATTGCGGAGATCACTTCGATTTTCTCCAGCATCAGGTGTACAGCTTGTTCCTGCAACACAGTTGGGTCGCCTTTTCCGCCTGCATCCGAATAAAACGATAAGGCTTGCTTAAGATCAGACGCAATACCCAAATAATCCACTACCAAACCGCCGGGCTTGTCTCCATAGACCCGATTGACGCGCGCAATGGCCTGCATCAAATTATGGCCTTTCATCGGCTTGTCGATATAAAGCGTGTGCATACACGGCGCATCGAAACCGGTCAGCCACATATCGCGCACAATCACCAGTTTTAGTTCGTCGCCGCTGTCTTTCATGCGCTCAGCCAAAGCTTTGCGTTGCTGCTTGGTCGTGTGATGTTTGGACAGTTTCGGGCCGTCCGATGATGCCGCTGTGATCACCACTTTAATCACGCCCTTATTTAAGTCACCCGAATGCCATTCCGGTTTTAGCTTGATGATCTCATCATAAAGCTCCGCTGCTATACGGCGCGACATGCTCACGATCATGCCTTTACCGGCAAATACGGCTTGCCGCGCCTCAAAGTGGCTCACCATATCCTGAGCGATATTTTTGATGCGTTTTTCACTGCCGACCAAGGCTTCCATTTGCGTCCACCTGGCTTTGGCTTTTTGGGTTTCGGGTAGGGGCAACCCTCGTGGTTGCCCTTCATTTTGGGAATCCACAAGGGATTCCCCTACATCCAGTTCTTCGTCCAGTTCGGCAATCAGTTTTTTGCCTTGGTCGCTCAACGCCACTTTCGCCAAACGGCTTTCATAATAAATACGTACCGTAGCGCCGTCTTCCACTGCCTGGGCGATGTCGTAAATATCGACATAATTCCCGAACACAGCCGGTGTGTTGACATCCGTTTTCTCAATCGGAGTACCGGTAAAACCCAAATATGTGGCATTAGGCAAGGCATCGCGCAGATACTTGGCAAAGCCATACACCACTTTTTTGCCAATCACCTCGCCATCGGCATCTTTTTCATCAATGGTTTTGGCGGTGAAGCCGTATTGGGTACGGTGTGCTTCATCGGCAATCACCACAATGTTGCGGCGGCTCGATAATTCCTCGTATACATTGCCTTCTTCAGGCTGAAACTTTTGAATAGTGGAAAAGATCACCCCGCCCGAGGCTACATGCAATAGCTCTTTTAACTGCTGTCTATTCTCAGCCTGTTTGGGTTCCTGCCGTAACAGTTGTGCAGAAGCCGCGAAGGTATCAAACAACTGATCATCCAGATCGTTTCGGTCAGTAATCACCAATACCGTCGGGTTATCCAAGACCAACACAATTTTGCCGGTGTAAAACACCATCGACAACGACTTGCCGCTGCCTTGGGTATGCCAAACGACCCCGGCTTTCCGGTCGCCTTTGGGTTGGGTTTTAACACTCGGCACACCGTAACTTTCCGGCGATTCTTGCACAAACCTCGAATCAGCAAAACTTGCAGCCCT
The DNA here is from genome assembly GCA_945861405.1 of Candidatus Methylobacter oryzae. Classification (GTDB taxonomy): domain Bacteria; phylum Pseudomonadota; class Gammaproteobacteria; order Methylococcales; family Methylomonadaceae; genus Methylobacter_A; species Methylobacter_A oryzae_A. The sequence continues at coordinate 11,533 of CAMAUL010000063.1, forward strand.
CAAGGTCGAAGCGACTGCCGCATTTACCGCGTAATACTGATGATAAGCGGCTACTTTCTTTACCGTGTTGATGCTGATTACGCCTGTTTGCGGGTCTTCTTTCTTGGACTTTTCAAACACCACAAAATGACGGATTAAATCCAGCAAAGCGGTCTTGTTCAACATGCCGTTAATCAAGGTTTCCAGTTGACTTACCAGATGCGAGGCTTCGGCTTTGCCGTCAGCGCTTTTCCATGTCATGAAACGGGAAAAACCCGCCGAAAGAGAACCGGCCTTGGCTTCCAGCCCATCGGAAATAACCAACAGCGCGTTGTAGGTGAATAGGCTGGGAATGGCTTCTTTATAAGTACCTAATTGTTGATAAGCAGACTTTAGGGTTGTATTTTCATCGACGGCATTTTTCAGCTCGATCACCACCAACGGAATGCCATTGACGAACAGCACCAGATCGGGCCGCTTTTTCTGGTTGTTTTCAATCACGGTGAATTGATTGGCTACCACAAATTCGTTGTTGTCCAGATTGGAAAAATCAATCAGCCATACCAAATCGCCGCGATCGTGACTGTCTTGGCTGTAGGTGACGTTCACGCCTTCAGTCAGCAAACGGTGAAAGGTCTCGTTATTGGCTAAGGTATCGGGCGAATGGATACGCTCAATTTCTTTTATGGCTTGTTGTTGGGCAATAAAGGGAATCAATGGATTAATTCGTTGTACTGCCACGCTTAGGCGTTTGCTGAGCAGAACTCCATCAAAACGGCTACGCTCTGGATGGTCGCTATCAGGGGCAATGTCTGGGCCGTAAGTATAATCATAACCCAAGCGTTCAAATAACTTGATAGCGAACTCTTCTATAGCGGATTCGGTTAAGCGACTCATTATTCTTCCCCAGTTTCAACTTCTGGCTCAGCTTCCGTAAACGCCTTGCGTTCAGTTTCATACGCCTTGTAATCCACATTAAACAAAATTTCACTGGCAGTATACGAATAATCACCCATCCCAAATTCCCGAAGGATTCATCCCAAAAATCGTTAAAGTCTGTGGATTCGTTATAGTCGAGCGGCTCTTCCCACTGCACTGGTGCTAAAGGTGACTTTTCATTTTCAAAAGCACGTATTAAAAACACTGCCACGACCAACGTGCTATCAATCAGAAACTCTCGTGTGAGCAAATCGACTTTATTGTTGCGCTCTTTTATTTCATCCAATGAGCGGCCATGTGAAGTTGCGCCAATCTCGTTGCGAAGCTCGCCTACTTGCTGCCCAATGGTAGCTAACGCTGATGATATTTGATTGACCAAGTTGGCGTTGCTATAGCCAATCGCTGAAAATGCATTTTTCAATACGCCATTAATACTTGAGTCGGCTTTGAGTTCAACCCCTCTCTCTTTGCAAATTTCCTTACCAATAGCCTCTAATAAAGCCTTGGCGTTTTCCAATGAATGGCTAAAATCTGACTCAAGGTGAGCTTCCATACGGTCAATATAGATAGCCAATTCTGACCATCGCGCATATTTCTTTACGGTTTCCCGTAACTTATCCATTAATGTTCTCCCTGCTTTGCCGATCTTGAATTTGGATAACAAGGTATCGATTGTTGCATCAATTCGTTTAGACCAGCCATCTATATCCGATCCGGCTCTATAGCCAAGTTAAGCCGCGTAGCAACTGCCAATAAACGCTTATCGCGTGTCCACAACCGGTCATTGCCTGATAGCAGCGTAGAAGCTAACAAGTGCGCATCGATCAGCCCTATGCCTAAACCAAATAACGAATGCGTTTCTATGAACAGATTAACCTCATCGGCAAAGACAACCGGTGCCTGAGGTAAATTATCCAGTGCAGTCAAAATCACTTCGCGTTGACGCAAATGTCCTAACGCTAATTCACCACGGACAAAAGGATGGCTTAGTACGCTATTCTTCGTCAGCAAACCGGCTAACTGCGGCTCATTGTTCCGCAGATGATCAACCCAAACCGAGGTATCGACCAAGACCATCATGTGCTTAAACGCTGGTTTGTCTGCGCGGGATAGTGTCCAGTTGCGGTTCGCTACCGCCCAAACTCGCCAGCCTTTTTGCGCTTTCCCGTTCTATCAGGGCTTTCAGCGCCTCTTTTACCAAACTGGATTTCTCCTGCAAACTGGTCAACGCCTGCGCTTTTGCCAGCAATTCATCATCTAATACTATCGTGGTTCTCATGGCTTGCCTCCTAACTTGTCATCGAATGATGCGCTTTTTTGTGCATTTAGGCAATTGTAGGGCAAACATCTTTGTCCCTACACATAGTATTTATCTTCCAGCCATCGCAACGGGTTATTTTGAATATATTCAGCAATTGTTAAATATGATTCTTCGTTACGGATAATATGTTCGTAATAATTGCGTTGCCACAATTTGCCTGCAAAAGGTTGCCAATTGTTTTGCTTTACCTTTTTAATATATTCATTGGTTGATAATGATTTAAACGCGCCCACCACATCACCAATCGTAGGGGCTGGCCTTGTGCCTGCCCCATCAGGGCAACCACAAGGGATTGCCCCTACGGATTCAATAATGCCATGAAAATGATTGGGCATTACAACATATTCATGCAACACAACAGCTGGAAAACGATTAGGTAATTCGCGCCAATGGCTAGCGATCATATTACCGGCATTATTTAATGCCATATTGTTATCTTGTATTGTTCCAAATAAACAATAGCGGTTTTCGGTGCAAATGGTGATGAAATATAAACCAGCCTGCGAATAATCATAATTTTTGAGGCGGATTGATTTTCGATGATAAATGTTTGGGTTAAATTTCATAATGTATTGTGCCAATCACCATTAACTTTTTATTGTGTGGACAATCCTTTGTGGCTGTTTCGCGATAATTGGGCAGGCACAAGGCCCGCCCCTACATAATTCGTAATTTATATTTATCCTTTCGCCCGTGTTTCCAACCCGTAGGGGCAATCCCTTGTGGTTGCCCCGATTTGTGGCAGCCCTATTTCACCCGCACTTCGCCGCTCATTAGTTTGGGTAACAGGGTGTCGCGGAGGGTTTCTAGGGTGCGGATTTGTTTTTGGTTAGTAATTTGTTTGTTCAAAATTGGAGTCATTTTTGAAGACATTATTTCTAATTCATCAGTATTCGGAACTAAAACCATCGCTTTATCTAAATCGCCCCTTTTAATATGTCCCATAGTTGTGGCGTGACTTGATGAAATAGAAATGAATTCGCCTAAATGATGTTTACACCACATTAAATAAAACCATTTTGGAAATTCCGTTGAAGTAACTTTGAACAAATGCTGATTCAAAATACATTTTTCCCCGTTCCAAACTTTAACCATTAATGATGCTGACCATGCAAAAATAACATCGCCATTTTCTACAATATATTCAGATTTAATATCGCTTGACGCCCAATCTGAAGATTCAGATATTCCGCTGCTTAATTCTTTAATTTTCAAAACAGGCAATTTATCAATTGCATTTTTGGGTGGGTATTTTTGGCACGCCAAGCCATTTAGGAAATTTGCAATTTTACTTAATGGTCTTTCCTCCCAGTACTCCCGCACCTCAACCACAAACCACTGCCGGAACAACGTTTCCGCCATCGCTTCGAGGGTAAGGTTTTGGCGGTGCAGCAAGTCGATTTTATCGTCCAGACTGCTGAGCATGGCGGCGATGGCTTTTTGTTCAGGGAGGGGAGGAAGTTCAAAAACATGTTGCCTTACAACTTCTGTTTGTACTCTTTGTCGCCCGGAGCTACCTGTCATTGACAATATTGCAATGTCTCGAAAAGCAGAAGAAATCGAAAAATAGTACAGAAATTGTTTGTCGCTTATTCCTTTTCGCTCCCTTAGAACTATATATTCTGTTGAGCCAAACCCAACCTCGTTATCCTCCAGAATATCTATATACGCCGTTTTACCGTTTTCCAAACACGGTGTTATCCGAGCAACGATAGTATCGCCATTGCGAAATTTCATGCCACCATTAAATTCTTCAATAGAGGATATTGATGGTTTCTTTATAAAAGGCTGAATCGCGTCCATTGCAATTTTTTTTGCTACTTCCCCCTTTTTTAATGATTCTGTTGGATTAATTAGGACGACAGAATCCAGGGCCATTTCCAGCCACTTGGTCATAACTCAACCTTTTGCAAATTCGCAGCAATCGCCTTATTAAGTTCTGCTTCTTCGATTAACTGCGCTGCAAATTCCACTTTAAGCGTGGCAAACCGCTCCTTAAAATCGAAATCATCCTCTTCATCGGGCAGGCCAACATAACGCCCAGGCGTCAGCACATAATCCAGTTCTTTGACCCGTGCAATAGGCGCGGAACAACAAAAACCTTTGATGTCCATATAGGTAGGGGCAATCCCTTGTGGTTGCCCTTCACGGGCACCCACAAGGGGCGCCCCTACATTGGATGTCCCTACGTTGCGCCAGTTATGGTAGGTGTCGGCAATTTGCTTGATGTCGTCTTCAGACAATTCGCGGGTGCGGCGGTTGATTAAATGTCCTAAATTGCGGGCATCGATAAATAGAATTTCATTTGGGCGGGGATGAACCCCGCCCCTACGGTTACGACTCATAAACCATAACGCGGCGGGGATTTGGGTATTTAAAAACAATTTGGCAGGCAGGTTGACGATACAATCAATCAAATTGCCCTGTTCGATTAACGCGCGACGGATGTCGCCTTCGCCGCTGGTTTTGGAGGTCAACGCGCCTTTAGCCAGCACCACGCCCGCTTGCCCGGTGGGGGCTAAATGATAGGCAAAATGTTGCAGCCACGCAAAATTGGCATTGCTTGCAGGCGGTGTGCCATATTGCCAACGGCCATCACCGCGTAACAATTCACCGCTCCAATCACTGACGTTAAACGGCGGATTGGCGATAATGAAATCAGCTTTTAAGTCTTTGTGGGCATCGTTTAAAAATGAGCCTTCGTTGTTCCATTTGACTTGCGAGCTGTCAATGCCGCGTATGGCGAGGTTCATTTTCGCCAGCCGCCAGGTGGTCTGGTTGCTTTCCTGCCCGTAAATGGAAATATCGTTGACGCGGCCCTGGTGTTCTTCGACGAATTTTTCCGACTGCACAAACATGCCGCCCGAACCGCAACACGGGTCGAATACCCGCCCTGAATAAGGTTCAAGCATCTTGACCAATAGTTCAACGATACTGCGCGGCGTATAGAACTGTCCGCCTTGTTTGCCTTCCGCCAGCGCAAATTCACCCAGGAAATATTCAAATACATGGCCTAGCACATCGGCGCTGCGCGCTTTGGCATCGCCTAGCGCGATATTGCTAACCAGATCAATCAGTCCGCCGAGGCTGGCCGGGTCGAGGTTTTGTCGTGCAAAGACTTTGGGCAATACGCCTTTAAGCGAGGGATTTTCTTTTTCGAGGGCATCCATTGCTTCATCGACAAAAGTGCCGATCTTCGGTTGCTTGGCATGAGACTGCAAAAACGACCACCGCGCTTCAGTCGGCACAAAAAACACATTTTCGGCTTTGTATTCGTCCTTATCTTCGGGATCTGCACCTGCGTATTCGCCTAGGCCTGCTTGCAGTTTGGCAAAGTGTTCTTCAAACGAATCGGAAATATATTTCAGGAATATCAAGCCCTGTACGATGTGTTTGTATTCGGCGGCATCAATGTTTTTTCGCAGTTTGTCGGCGGCTTTCCAAAGTTGTTTTTCGAGCGGTTCTTCGTTGGTGACTTTAGCCTTTGCCATGTTGTTTCCGAATTATAATAGGAGGGCGAGCGAATCGTATCGCTCACCGTAATCACGGCTTTATTCAAAAAACCCATACAAATACATAACCTCATCCTCGCCTTCCAATATGAACTTTACGTCATCATCGGAAATTTCGACATCCAGCGGGTAAGGTTCAGCGGCATCGTCAAAATAATCGGATTTGATGTAAAAATCGTCATCGGCCTTTTTTACCAGAACAACTGAATAAATATCTTGGTCTTCGTTTTGATCGATATTTGTTAAGTTAAAACTGATGCTGTTTCCATCCGGGGCAACAACGGGGTTTTGCTCGGTTTGCTCATATTCACAAGCCACATCCTCATCGTCGATGAACACATAGGTCATGGAAAAATGCTTTAAACGATTAAAATCTACTGACATTACATAACTCCTAACATATTATCCAGCGCCTTCTTGGCGTACTTTGCGACTTCCGCCGGCACCGAAATCCGGTTAACCACATGCCCTGCCGCCAGATTTTCCAGTACCCAGGCCAAATGCTGCGGATCGGTTCTGAACATGGTTGAGCACATGCACAGCGTAGGCGACATGAAATGCACGTTTTTGCCCTGCGCCTTGCATTCGTCGTGCAGGCGGTTGACCAGGTTCAATTCCGTCGCCACCAGCCAGCGGGTGTTGGGTTCGGCTTCGCGCACGGTTTTTAAAATGTATTCGGTGGAACCGATGTAATCCGATTTTTGGCAGACTTCAAACGAGGCTTCCGGGTGCGAAATGACTTTTGTTTCCGGGTAACGTTTCAGGAACTCGTCAATATGTTCCGGCTTGAATACCTGATGCACGGAGCAATAGCCGTTCCAGAGAATGATTTTGGCGTTGCGGATTTGCTGTTCGGTCAAGCCGCCCATCGGTTTGGTGAAATCCCAGGTAACCATTTCCTCCAACGGGATGCCCATCCGGTAACCTGTATTGCGCCCCAGATGCTGGTCGGGAAAAAACAGCACTTTCGGTTTTTTGGCAAAACTCCATTCCAATATTTTCCGGGCATTGGACGAGGTGCAGACGATGCCGTCATGTTGGCCGCAAAAGGATTTAAGGTCGGCAGCCGAGTTGATATAGGTTACGGGCGTGACTTCCGTCTCCACATCGATCACTTGCGCCAATTCGTTCCAGCATTTCTGTACCTTGACCAGATTCGCCATATCGGCCATCGAACAGCCTGCCGCCATATCGGGCAAGATCGCCATCTGCCCGGGGCGGGACAATATATCGGCGACTTCGGCCATAAAATGTACGCCGCAAAACACGATGTATTCGGCATCGGATTGCGCGGCATCTCGGGACAGTTTTAGCGAATCGCCGGAAAAATCGGCATGCTTGAACACTTCATCGCGCTGATAATGATGCCCGAGCACCACGCAACGGCGGCCAAGTTTGGCTTTGGCGGCGATAATCCGGGCATCGCATTCCTCATCGCTGAGTAAGGCGTAATCTTGAATGGGAAATGGGCTATTGGTCATAAATGGTACTCCTCTAGGGAGAGAATTTCTGGGCTTTTATACTCTGAACGGTCAAGTTTTCGGTTTTTGCAATTCACCGTAGGGTACGCTGTGCGTACCTTTAGCTGTTATCATAAAAATCAACCCATAAGGTACGCACAGCGTACCCTACATAAACAACCAAAAATCTGACCGCTTAAAGTTCAAGCGGGGCGGGGTTTGCAACCCCGCTCTTAATGTTTCTGCGATGCCTAAGTAAAGTGGTCGCACTTAACCAGCGCAAAACGTTTCGGACGGGGCACATGCCCCCCGTCCGGCTTGGGTAAACAAAATACTTTAATCCTTAGCTTTCTCTTTTCCGGCTGGCTTAATCAAGCGAATGCCCAATTCCTTCAACTGCTCGTCGGTAACGACCGCCGGTGCACTGACCAAAGGACAAGCAGCCGATTGCGTTTTGGGGAAAGCAATCACGTCGCGAATAGATGTTGATCCGGTCATCAGCATCACCAGACGATCAAGGCCGAACGCCAAGCCGCCATGCGGAGGCGCACCGTATTTCAATGCATCCAGCAGGAAGCCGAATTTTTCTCGGGCTTCATCTTCGCCTATGCCTAAAATCTCAAACACGGTTTGCTGCATAGCCGTTCGGTTGATACGAATCGAACCGCCGCCGACTTCGGTGCCGTTCAATACCAAATCGTAAGCGCGTGACAAGGCCGTACCCGGATTGGCGACCAGTTCTTCAACCGAGCAGCTTGGCGCGGTGAACGGGTGGTGAATCGCGTTGTAGCGGTTGCTTTTCTCGTCCCAATCGAACATCGGGAAGTCGATCACCCAAACCGGTTTCCACTCACCTTGCAGCAGGTTTAAATCATGCCCCAACTTGACCCGCAACGCGCCCATCGCTTCATTGACGATGTTGGCTTTATCCGCGCCGAAGAAGATTAAATCGCCGTTTTGCGCACCAGTTTTGGCCAACACGCTGTCCCACACTTCGGCAGGAGCAAATTTAACGATAGGCGATTGCAAGCCATCGACACCAGCGGCGAGATCGTTGACCTTGATATAAGCCAAGCCTCTTGCGCCGTAAATGCTGACATACTTGGTCAGCGCGTCGATGTCTTTGCGGCTTAAATCGCCCGCATTCGGTACGCGCATCGCAACGACGCGACCTTTCGGATCGTTGGCCGGTGCCGAGAAAACCTTGAAATCGACATCTTTCATGTCGTCGGCAATATCGACCAATTCCAGCGGAATACGCAAATCGGGACGGTCGACGCCGTAGCGCGACACGGCTTCCTGATGGGTCATGCGCGGAAATTTGTCGCCCAAGTTCACCCCGATCACCTTGATGAACAACTGGCGAATCATTTCCTCCATGATGTGCATGATCTCGTTTTCATCCATGAACGAGGTTTCTATATCCAGCTGGGTAAACTCAGGTTGACGGTCGGCGCGTAAATCTTCATCGCGGAAACAACGCACAACTTGATAATAGCGATCCATACCCGCCACCATCAGCATTTGCTTATACAATTGCGGCGATTGCGGCAGCGCGAAAAACGCGTTTTCGTGAGTACGGCTCGGCACAATGTAATCGCGCGCGCCTTCGGGTGTCGCCTTGGTCAGATATGGCGTTTCGATCTCGAAGAACTCGTTATCGTCGAGAAAATTCCTCAACACCCGCGTCACATCGCGACGCACTTTCATTTTTTCCTGCATCACGGTGCGACGCAAGTCGATATACCGATAGCGCAAGCGCAACTCTTCGTTGACCTCGATCTCGCTTTCAACCGGGAACGGCGGGGTTTCCGACTCATTCAGCACGACGATATTTTTAGCCAAAATTTCAATCGCACCGGAATGCATGTTGGCGTTAACGGTGCCTTCGGGACGGTGACGAACCAACCCGATAATTTGCAATACATATTCACTGCGGACGCTTTCAGCCGTCGCAAAGGTATCTTCCACGTCGGGATCGACCACGACCTGCACCAAACCGGCGCGGTCTCGCAAATCGATAAAAATAACGCCGCCATGGTCGCGGCGTCTATGTACCCAGCCGCAGATTGAAACCGTTTCGCCTAGCTGATGTGTGTTTAATTCTCCGCACTTGTGAGTACGCATACATTTTCCCTGTTAATTGAATTGAGGATCAAGGTACAAGGTTCAAGATTCAAGGTTGCAGCGTGCATTCGCCTTGAACCTTGCTCCTTGAACCTGCTTTATTTATTTACAGCCGTTAGCCGGACAACCGCCGGAGGGCAAAGGTGAACTCGGGCAACTCGCTTCGCCCGCGACATTTTTCTTGGTGCCGCTCTTGAAATCAGTTTCGTACCAGCCTGTGCCTTTCAATCTGAATCCTGCCGCAGAAATCTTTTTCATTAACTCCGGCTTGCTACAGGCTGGGCAGTTGATTAAGGGCTCGGCGCTGAGTTTTTGTAAGGCTTCATGCTCATGGCCGCATGATTGACATTGGTACTCGTAAATTGGCATTAACCACTCCGATAACAAAAAATAATAGCTACAATAGGTGCCGCGTTTAGTTTTTCAAGGCACTTACTATAAAATAACCGCCTATTTTACAGAATTTAACTTCAATAATGAAAACATTAACCATCACAAAGCCGGATGACCTGCATTTACATGTCAGAAACGGCGC
>CAMAUL010000064.1 GCA_945861405.1 Candidatus Methylobacter oryzae
TACACGGAATTTTTTACACCCTCATTATCCGCTGGTCATTTTTTTTGTCAGCATCAAAGCGCCTATTGCAGAATCAACTCGCAAAGCCGGTCTTCCAAATCGATTCTCTTTGCCAGACTTTCGCCTAAGGCCGATAAATCCTGTTTAAGGTCATCAAGAATTGTTGTTGCCGCGCTATTTTCATATTTATCATTAAACGATACCGCGACTTCCGTGGTCGATGACAACGCCGGGTAAATTTCTTTTGCGGCTGATAATGCCGGGTCTTGACTGTCAGCGCCAGCGAATAGGCACTCGCAAACGCCAAAATGGCCAAGAGAAACATAATCGATCAGCATTTCAGAAAACCGGGCCAACTTCTTTCTGACCGTCTGGTTAGCCGAAAAAGGCATCAGTTCGGCAACATGGCAATACAAAGACCAGACTTCTTGTCTTTCATGTTGTAATTCGGCTATCAGTTGATAAGCCTGTTGTTGTCTTTCTGGATTAATTTTAACTGCAATCGACATGAATTCTCTCCTAAGCTTACTTATTATTTTAGTTAGTGACTTTAATTTAAGTCGATTATCATGAAAGTGCAACAATTAATTAAAAAATAAGGTAATTTTATTAATATTTCCGTTATTATTCCCAGCTACAATCGCCGAAAACTGTTGAAACGGGCGTTATTCTCGGTGTATTCCCAGACTTTGCTTCCGGCAGAAGTTGCGGTAATTGACGACGGTTCGACCGATGGCACGGAAGCTATGCTTCGCAAGGAATTTCCGCAGGCCAGCTATTTTTATCAGGAAAACCTCGGCGTCAGCGCGGCGCGCAATCTCGGCATACAGCAAACAACCGGCGACTGGCTGGCTTTTTTGGATTCGGATGATGAATGGTTGCCTGAAAAACTGGCAAAACAGAAAGCGGCGTTAGCGGACAATACTGAATACAAGGTTTGCCACACCGAAGAAAACTGGATACGCAACGGTGTTCAGGTTGACGTGCCGAAAAAATACGCCAAAACCGGCGGCTGGATGTTTAGCGATTGCTTGCCGCTGTGCGCAATGTCGCCGTCAACCACTTTGATACACCGCTCGGTATTTGCCGACATCGGCTTGTTCGACACCCAGCTGCCCGCCTGCGAGGACTACGACCTGTGGCTTAGGATTACCGCAAAGTACCCGGTTTTATTGCTTGAGCAGCCGCAAATAAACAAGCGCGGCGGTCATGACGACCAATTATCTGGTGCCTATTGGGGTATGGATCGGTTCAGGATCAGCGCCTTGCAAAAAATCATTGATGCCGGTCAATTGTCCGAGCAAAACCGGCAGGCGGCAGTCGCTATGCTGTTAAAAAAATCCGGGATTTATCTTAATGGCGTTAGTAAACGCGGCAAAATCGAGGAAGCCGATTATTACCGGCAACTGATTGAGCGCTATGAAATAGAGGCTATTTGATTTGAAAACTACAGTTACAATCGCCCTTAGCCATGCAGCTTAATTGCTCGACTTCCTTGTTCAGCAAAGAGGACATCAGCGACAAGTCAAAGTCGCATATCTCATGATGTTTCTGCGCCAGATCGTGATAAATACAGTTACATGCCTGAATAAGAGGGGTCTCGGTTTCGGCCTCCATGCCCACTTTTATTTGAAAGCCAAGATCCGCCATGATCAAGGTCAGCTGATCAACGCGCTCGTTTAGATTTTTTCCTTCGAATTTGCTTTGCAGCTTATCGGCCAGCTTAGCGCCCAATTTCTGCATATAGGCTTTAAAGCGTTCAGCGCCTATTTCCTGCTGTAGATCGCCTAGAATTAATTCCGAAAACCAGGCGTATTGCTTCGGGAAAACATTATTGCCTTTGTCGGTTATGACATAAATCGTCACCGGACGCCCGGCTGTTTTATTCAGCGTACTTTTTTTGATATAGCCATCGCGCTCAAGAGCGACAAAATGCTGCTGCACCCCCGTTCTTGAAATACCCAGTGCTTTAGCCAGCTCATCAACGCTCAAGCCATTCCTGTTTTCCAGCAAGTGCTCAAGTATCTGATGTTGGCGCGATTTTATCTTTTGAGGTATTGATGTATTCATCCTAAGGGCCATGACTTTTTTATTAAGCTGGCATAGATGATAACTCATTATGACATATATAACTTGTAAAAGTTTTATATAGCATAAATTTGTCCGTTGTTATAAACTTCCATTCGAGCAAGTTTGCTTAAATAAGAAAAATAACCCTACACCCTTACTGGAGACAAAAATGAGCGAATCACAACCATCACTTTATGAACAACTCGGCGGCGAAGCGGCTGTTAATGCTGCCGTAGATATTTTTTACCGCAAAGTACTGGCGGATCACCGTATTAACCGTTTTTTCGACAATTCCGACATGGAAAAACAAGCGGCCAAACAAAAAGCTTTTTTGACGATGGCTTTCGGCGGCCCCAACAATTACAGCGGTACCGACATGCGCACTGCCCATGCACATCTGGTCAAGATGGGCTTGAATGACAGCCATTTTGATGCGGTCATGGAACATCTTGGCGCAACATTAACCGAGCTGAATGTGCCGGCAGAACTGATCGGCAAAGCAGCTGCCATCGCCGAAAGCACGCGTAAAGACGTCTTGGGCAAATAACTGAAATACCAGGTGGAGACCATGCGAAGTATTACTATTGGCGAATCAACATTTTCCTGTCAACCGGATGAGACTGTATTGGAGACCCTGTTAAGGGAAAACGTACAGATTCCCAATGGTTGCCGCCAAGGTCTTTGCCAAGCCTGCCAAATGCGCAGCCTTGATAATTCTCCACCTGTCTCGGCCCAAGCCGGTCTTAAAGACACCCTGCAAATGCAGAACTATTTTCTACCCTGTATTTGCCATCCAGAACAGAATATGACCGTCGCCTTGCCCAACCAGCAAGGTGCTTCGATTGAAGCCGCCGTTATCAAGAAACAGCTGTTGACGCCCGATATCGTCCATTTAGTTTTGGAATACCAAAGCCCGTTTAACTTTTTCGCGGGTCAGTTTGTTAATTTAACACGAGCCGATGGCTTAACCCGCAGCTATTCGATTGCGAATATCCCGCAGCATGAAAACATTTTGGAATTTCATATTCGCCGCTTGCCGAATGGTCAGTTCAGCAGCTGGGTCTATGACGAATTGGAGTTAGGCGAGCAACTCACCATCTCGGAAGCGCAAGGCTCTTGCCATTATCTGCCCGGACGCGCAGAACAACCCTTGATGCTGATCGGAACCGGTAGCGGCTTGGCACCGCTTTACGGCATTATCGCCGACGCGTTGGCTCAGGATCACTCAGGCCCTATCCATTTGTATCATGGTAGCCGCGATCTTAACGGCCTGTATTTTATTGATGAAATGCGCGAACTTGCCGCAGAGTTTGATAATTTTTATTACACGCCCTGTCTTTCAGGCGAAGATATTGAATCGGAGCATGTCCGAGGCCGCGTTCATGACATTGCCTTATCATCCACAGAATCCTTAAGCGGATGGCGGATTTTCCTGTGCGGACACCCGGACATGGTCAACCAGACCAAGAGAATGGCGTTTATGAAAGGTGCATCTATGGGCGACATTTACGCCGATGCTTTTCATGTGCTGCAAGTAGAAAAATAAGCTTCATTCAGGACATTGCTCCCGAGTGGCGCATCCATCAAGCTATTTCCCAGCGTTCGATAGAATTAGACAGATTGACTGACGTTGAACGCATCGACATAAATATCCTTCATTGATGCGCCAGCCATAAAGGCGTTCTTCTTGGCTATTTTGACCATCTCAGGATGCCCACAGAGAAACATGCGCCAGTTCTTCAGGTCGGGTATCTGCTGAAAAGCCACGTCATCGGCTCGCCCCGAAGCATAGCCACGAGGTACGTCTTCGCCGGATAGACAGGGCACATAGTTGAAATTCGGATATTGCTCAACCAAATCGTGCAGTTCGCCGGTCAAATAAAGCCCGTTCAAATCCCGGCTGCCGTGAAACAAATGGATAGGCCCGGTGTGATCCTGGCTGAGCGCGTCGCGGAGGATGCCGTAAAGAGGCGCAAGCCCGGAACCTGTGCCGATTAGAATCAGACCCTGTTCGGCATTGCCGGGAATGTAAAAGCAATCGCCGCCGGGGCCGCGAATCTCGACCGTCTCGCCGGGGCGCAATTCCTCATGTATCCAGCCGCTTACCCGGCCTTGCGGCAGTCGGCGGACATGGAGGTGTAGATGGTCATCTTCATGCGGCACGCTGGCAAGCGAGTAACTGCGGCCTAGCGATTGGTCTCGAAACAGATTGATGAATTGCCCGGCCCTGTAATCTATCGGTGCGTGGCATTCGAGTACGACATGCATGATTTCCGGGTTGAGCAATTTCAGACTTTTGACGGTAGCCGGAATAACCGCCTGAACGTCATCGTCGTCCGGCAGAGCCACTTCAAGGTCTGCGGTGGGATGGCAAACGCAAGGGAGAAAATAGTTCTGGAGCTTGAGGCTGTCTTTTAAGCCTTGTTGCGAATTTTCAGGAGGCGTGCCTCCAGTGGCGCGCATCAGGCAGGTCTGACAGACTCCACTACGACAGGAAAAAGGAACGGGGACGCCGTGACCGGTCAAACAATCCAGAACCGATTGGTTTTCACCCAGTTCGAAGTTGTCTTTTGCGTAACGAATAGTAACCATAGCGGCGTACCAGTTTCAAAGATGGAGAATTAACGGCCCAGCACGTCGTTTCGTGTACTTTCGGCGATGGCAGCAACCTGAGCGATCAGATCCTCGCCTACGTTCAACTCGCGGAGAGTAGCTGCGAGGTCTTCGATCACTGCATCGACATGAGAGTCATTCAGGCCGCGCTCGACCAGATGGGCATGCCCTAGACGCATATCGAGGCCGCTGTAATTGTGCGGCCCGCCGAACGCCATAGTCAGGAACGCTTTTTGTTTTGCGGCTTGCTTATCCATGTCCACGCCTTCGAAAAAGGAACTGATGCGGTCATCGCTCAACACCTTACGGTAAAAAATATCAACAGCGGCATTAACAGCGGCTTCGCCGCCCAGTTTCTCAAACAAAGATTGTTGGTCTGACATATTTTTCTCCAAATAATTAAAAAGGTGTTTAAAATACATCTTCAATGCCCCGCCCTTTAAGGGGGCTAAATAAGGCGTGACTAGAAGATGTATTTAAAATGCATCTTATGTTGCTATTATTCGCCAGTCAAGCCTTATCTATTAATATTAATGGCATAAAATGGAATACAGATGACCTTGAAGGAGTATTGAGTATGCAACTTACCCAATTTACAGATCTTTCACTGCGGCTGCTGATTTATCTAGCCCGTCTGCCGGAACCGGGCATGGCAACTATTTCCGAGATCGCCGAGTATCATCAAATTTCCCGCAACCATTTGGTGAAGGTAGCCAATAGCTTGGCTAATCAAGGCTTTATTATGACGACACGGGGCAAGGGCGGAGGCATCCAACTGGCCCGTCCGGCGTATACAATTGGTGTAGGCGAAGTGGTGCGGCAGACTGAACTTAACATGAATCTGGTCGAGTGCTTCGATACTCCAAACAATCAGTGTCGGCTGATCCGCAACTGCTTTCTGAAGGCCGCTTTATATGAAGCGCAACGTGCATTTATGACTGTGCTAGATCAATATACGCTGGCGGATGCTGCCAGTTTTGGTTCCAAAATCGACCTGTCAGCGCTGTCTGTAGATAATCCGCAAATACCTGAATGATGCAACAACCACTGCCCCGAATTTTTATCTACGCCGCACTGCCCTGTGAAGCCAAGCCGCTGGTCGAGCATTTCAAGTTAAAGAAAGATACGGCTGTCCAGCCGTTTGCGATTTACTTCAATAAGGACACCTGCCTGACCGTAACCGGGCTGGGGAAAAGCTCGATGGCTGCCGGGGTGGCATACAGCCAGGCTTTGTTTGGTTCGGCCCCGCATCCAGTGCTGGTTAATATCGGTATCGCAGGACACAAACACCATGCCGTAGGCGGCCTGTTTTTGGTCGACAAAATCACCGATATTGACAGCCAAAAAAGCTATTACCCGCCATTGGTTTTCATGCCGCCTTGCCCCACTGCAAACGTCCAGACCGTATCAAGGCCGCAGCTAAATTATGACCGGGAACATCTTTGCGATATGGAAGCGTCTGCGTTTTATGAAACGGCGGTGCGATTTTCGACCGGCGAATTAATCCACTGCCTGAAAGTTGTTTCCGACAATGAATCATCGCCTGCCGAAAACATCCAGCCCAAGCAGGTTGCCCAATTAATAGCCGCGCATGTTGCCGCGATTGAAACGATACTGGCGGAGTTAAGCCATCTTGCGACGCTGATAACTGCGCCGGAATCCAAGCTGTTTGGAGAGCTTACACAACGTTATCATTTTACGGTCAGCGAACAGGGGCAGCTGAAAAATCAGCTGTCCCGCTGGGCGGCATTAAGCCGCAACCAAGCTCCTGAATTTGAAACCCTGTTTGATCAAGCCCAGCTGCACAAAGGCAAAGATGTTTTAGCTTGGCTGGATCGGCAGATCAATAACATTGAATTTTCTTTGTAACGGTATTTTCAAGCCGTTAAAAAAACAGGAATGCGTGCTTGCTGACCGCAACAATTGCGATATAAACAAAGCAGGCGAGAGCACCGGCAAAGGCTTTCCAGCGCAGGTCGCCCTGGCTCTTGATGGCAACTATGCCCAAACCGACATAACCGAGCAGCGCTATTAATTTAGCGATAATCCAGCCGTACTCGGCCGACAACCATGAACCTTGGAAAACCAGGGTAAAGCCGGTAAGCAGTAATAAGCTGTTGACGATATGCGGCCCGATTTTTATCCATTTTTGTTCCAGTATTTCCGGGCGCTTTTCCGCCAGATAAACCCTGCCGACAAAGCTTGAGATGGACAATAAAACAAAAGTGAGATGAAGAAATTTAATCATGCTGTGCTCCTAAGGTTTAACGATAAATAAGTCTGTTGCCGATGTTGCAGTAGTATATCCCGAAAAACCAGCGGGTCTTTTTGCTGGATTATTTCGCCGGGACGAGGATAGCATTGATGTTCCAGACGGGACAGCCAAAAACGCAATGCCGCCGCCCTGAGCATGGTCGGCCAGTGTTGCTTCTCCAGAGGTTCCAGCGGCCTCAAGTTTTCATATGCAGTTAACAACGCCGCAAACTTTCCGGCATTAACCGTGCCGTTATCGCAGCACCAGTCGTTAGCCGCTATCGCAACATCAAGCAACAAGGTATCGGTGCAGGCGCTGTAAAAATCCAACAAGCCGCTGAGCCGGTCATCGGCAAACAACACATTATCCCTGAACAAGTCGGCGTGAATGACGCCGCGCGGCAGACTAACCGGGTTATTTTCAGCTTGAAAAATCAACTCATCATCAATCAGCTTACGATCCGTTGCCGATAAATGCATACCGATTTTATCCAGCACACTTTTGCCCCAGCTTAAATCATTACTGTTTTGTATAGGGAAAACGTAGCCTTGCGTACAGCGATGCAAGCTTGCCAGCTGCAAGCCGATTTCCTGGCAGTGCAAAACAGATGGCGATACCGTTGCCGCGCCGGACAAGCGTTTGAAGACCGCAGCCGGTTTGCCGTTAAGCTCTCGTAACGGATTACCCTGACGGTCGCTTTGAGGGCGAGGACACGGCAGATCGTTTTTGCCCAGATGCGACAACAGCTTTAAAAAATGCGGCAAATCATCGACAGTCAACGACTCAAACAGGGTCAGTACAAAACCGCCCTGCGTGGTGGTGACGAAGTAATTGGTATTGTCTATGCCGTCCGTTATGCCCTCAAAACCGACGACTTCACCGAGGGTATAATCACTAAAGAATTGATCGAGTTGCGGGCGTGTGATGCGGGTATATACAGACACTGATTTAAGCGGCTACCATTCCAGCAACTTCCACATATTAATGTCGAGTTCTTTATCTATATTGTTGCGGCGTATATCCATTTTGCCGTCGCCATTGGTATCGAGAAAATAATAGGGAGGGCCGACAACCGGAGTGACTTTTATCATATAAAGCCTGCCGCCTCGGCGATATTCCTGGATAGTCTCCTTACCTTTACGGATAATGGTAATGTCCGGCTCCATTGTTTCGCCGTTTTGCACCGGTAGCGGTGGTTCCGGCGCTTCCGGCACAGCCTCAAGATCAGGCGGACGTTCATCGACAGCATCGGCCGCGTAAATCGGAAAGGCCAGCAAACTCAGTAGGATAAAACGTCGCATAAAGTGACTCATATTAAAAATAAAAACTAAGGCTATCTTATTACAGTTTTTACCGGCTTGCTTGACTAAAATAACCAAGTCTACACTCTCACTTCATTATTTTTGCTATAGATCATCAGTCGTCAATCGCGTGTCTTAACCCTGAAGTGGTGCAACTGGCAATGAATTATAAAGCTACTTGCTATAGCTCATAATTAGACATATTATGAGCTATAGACTAAGGATGTATAACTCATGACGTGGAACTGGCAACAACCTGATTGGCCTTATTTCAGCTACGACCAATCCTCGATTGACGATTTCGAGAAACAACTGCTGCTTGGCGCGGGCCTCTTGTTCGGCGCATTCAAGCACCTTGATGAAGAAGACAAGCGACAGTTAACTATCGAACTCATCAGCAATGAAGCGTTGAAAACATCGGAGATTGAAGGCGAATATCTTGATCGCGACAGCCTTCAGTCATCTATTCGCCGCCAATTCGGCTTGATTGCCGACAACCGCAAAATTTCCCCTGCCGAGCAAGGCATCGCCCAAATGATGGTTGATGTATATCGGAGTTTTGAAGCCCCACTCTCCCGCGCTATGCTGTTCGAATGGCACAAAATGCTGACCAACGGTCGCCGTGATCTAAACGACATAGGCCGGTACCGAACGCATAGCGAACCGATGCAAATCGTATCCGGCACCATCTATGCCCCGAAAGTACATTTCGAAGCACCGCCGTCATCGCAAATGATGCCGGAAATGGAGCGGTTCATCGACTGGTTTAACGCCACCGCATCGAACGGAAAAACACCGCTGTCGGCTCTATTGCGCGCCGCTATTGCCCACCTTTATTTTGTCAGCATCCATCCGTTCGAAGATGGCAATGGCCGAATCGGGCGGGCGATTGCCGAAAAAGCGCTCGCCCAATGCCTAGGTCAACCCACGCTGATTGCCATTGCTTACACCATCGAACGCGACAAAAAAGCCTATTACAGCGCGCTTGAACGGGCAAACAAGCAAAATGAGATAACAGCTTGGCTAATTTATTTCGCCAAAATGATCCTAAACGCCCAAAGTTATACCGCAACATGGATTGATTTCCTGATTAAGAAAGCCAAGCTCTATGACCGGTTACGCGGACAAATCAATCCACGCCAGGAAAAGGTTTTGGCCAGAATGTTTCGAGAAGGCCCGGATGGTTTCATCGGCGGATTGAGCGCGGAAAAATACATTGGCATTACCTGCGCTCCCAGAGCCACCGTTACTCGCGATTTGCAGGATTTGGTGGGCAAAGGGGCTTTACTTCGGCATGGTGAACGTAAACACACCCGCTACCTCCTTAATCTCGAATTCATTTGAACCCGGTACGCCGAACGGGCATCTTGCCCCGTCCCGCTTCGATCAACAAATTAGTGAAATTAAGGTTTATTTGTAATCGTGTGGCCGTAAAAAATATGAAGGCATGCTTGCTAGCCGCAACAATTGCGATATAAACAAGGTCGGCAATAGCACCGGCAAAAGCTTTCCATTGCAGGTCGCCCTAGCTTGGTTAAGCCAATTTTTCGCCCAGCCATTACTTCAATCTGTTTTTTAAAGTACTCATTACCCAGCGACGAATCACAGAACACAAACTTGCAAGAATCAGTTACGGCAGCTAGCGACCCCATTGCTGACTGGATTATCAAACAGAAGGCCATTTATTTATACGACTAAAGCTCGATACGGATACCCAATTCAACGACACGCTCGACGGGAATCTTGAAAAATTCTATTGCGCTTGCAGCGTTGTGGAATAAAAACCTGAATAAAGGTCTACGCCACTTAGGCATCGGACTTTTTTTCCGAAAAGAGAGTCGCTCGCTACCGATAAAAAACGAGGCCTGCTTAAAATCGATGTTTAACCCTTCCTGGGCACACTGCTCTATAGCTTGCCTCACATCAGGACTTTGCTGAAAACCATAGTAAAGTTTAACCCGATGAAAATTATTATCCTTACCAAATGAGCGAATTTTGATTCGATGCGCCACATCAACATAGGGCTCATCTTTAGTGACAATGGTTAACACAATGATTTGTTCATGCAGTACGTGGTTATGCTCAAAATTGTGTAAAAATACCTGTGGTACGCCATGCAGACTTTTAGCCATATAAATGGCTGAGCCTTTAACGGTTACTGCCTGATGACTTATACTCATGTCTTCTAAGTCCTCAAATAATACGCGTCTCTCATCCATATGTTCTGCCAACAACGCACGTCCTTTGATCCAGGTGGTCATGATCAGAAACAGCACTGTTCCCACTGTTAACGGCAACCAGCCCCCTTCGGGTATTTTCAGGCTATTGGCAAGAAAAAACAAAATATCGAATGTCAAAAAGATGGAGAGAAAACCGATGCTGGTGGCCTTATTCCATTTCCACAGTTCCTGAATCACGATAAATGCCAATATCGTCGTTGAAATCATGGTGCCGGTCACCGCCAGCCCATAGGCGGAAGCCAGCGCCGTCGACGATTTGAAACTCAACACCAATATAAATACTGCGACCATCAACAGCCAGTTCACGGCTGGGATATAGATCTGCCCCATTTCGTCGCCGGAGGTATGGAAAATGTTCATCCGTGGCGAGTAGCCAAGTTGAATAGCTTGTCTGGTCAGGGAAAAGGCACCGGAAATAACCGCTTGAGAGGCAATGATAGTTGCCAGCGTAGACAGTATTAACAATGGGTACAGCGCCCATGTCGGTGCCATCAAATAGAACGGGTTTTCTATTGCTTCAGGATGGCTAATCAGCAAAGCGCCCTGCCCGAAATAATTGAGCAGCAAGGCCGGAAATACAAAACTAAACCAGGCATAGCGTATCGGTTTTAACCCGAAATGCCCCATGTCGGCATACAGCGCTTCGGCGCCGGTGATCGTTAACACGACCGCCCCCATAATTAAAAAGGCTTTCCAGCCCAACTCAAATAACAGATGTACCGCGTAATAGGGATTAATAGCCATTAATACGCTTGGTTGTTCAACAATGTTGACCACCCCCATAATAGCCAACACCACGAACCAGATGCACATAATCGGCGAAAACAATTTACCCATTGTCTTTGTGCCTCTGGCTTGCAAAAGAAATAGCCCGCCCAATACCGTAATTGTCGCCGGTAATACATAGTGTTCTAATTTGGGGGCAATGATTTGCAGCCCTTCAACCGCACTGAGCACCGAAATGGCCGGTGTAATAATACTATCGCCGTAGAACAGAACAGCTCCGATCAAACCGGTAGTAATAATGAAACGGGCTTTCCGCGGATTAAATTGGGTGCCTTGTAAGACCAAAGCCAGCAAAGCCATGATTCCGCCTTCTCCTTTGTTGTCGGCCCGCATAATGAAAACCGCGTATTTTGTAGCTACAACCAAGGTCAAAGACCAAAAAATCAGTGAAAGCACGCCGAGGACGTGGGTTGTGTCTGTAGTTAATCCGCCATGAAATACTTCTTTGACGGCATATAACGGGCTGGTGCCAATATCGCCGAATACGACACCTATGGCACTGAAGGTTAATCCGGCTAAATGTTGTTTGGAATGACTCTGTAGACTTGTTGACATGATAAATATTGGGTTAGGTGAAAAAAATTAATTGGGTCTTTATGTTTTTAATGCAGTACGCTCATCAAAGCGGGTTTCAATTGTCCATCGCCAACCGATAACCCACGCCCGCTTCGGTAAGCAAATAACGCGGCTGATTGGGATCTGACTCGAGTTTCCGGCGCAATTGCCCCATATAAATCCGTACATAATGGGCATGCTCGACGTAGGCAGGCCCCCAAACATCCAGCAATAACTGTCTGTGAGTTAGCACCTTGCCCGCATGATGGATCAACACGGTCAGCAACCGGTATTCGATGGGGGTCAGATGAATTTCCCGGTCGGCGACATGTACGCTACGGCGGGACAAATCTACCTGTAACTCACCGCGCTAAATAGCGTTTCGAGGCCGTCTCCTGCAAGCCGTGCGGCGTGGCGTAGGGATACGCGGATGCGCGCCAGCAGTTCGCCGATGCTGAACGGCTTGGTCAGGTAATCATCCGCTCCGGCATCCAGCGCGGCAATCTTGTTACTTTCCTGACTTCTGGCCGACAGCACGATGATCGGCACAGCAGACCACTCGCGAACCTTGCGGATCACCGCTATGCCGTCCATGCCCGGCAAGCCCAGGTCGAGGATGACCAGCTCCGGTTTACGGGTGCCGATTTCCACCACGCCCCGCTCGCCGGTTCCGGCCTCGACCACCTGAAATCCCTGCACGCTCAGGCTGGTGCGCAAAAACCGGCAGATTTGCGGGTCGTCCTCGATAACCACAATGACGGGTTTGGCGCTATTCATCTTGCAGCGGCTCCGCTGCCAGTTGCGGCGGCGCTTCGTCTACCGGCAGCAGAAAAAAGAATTGCGCCCCGCCGCCATGCCGATTGGTGGCACCGATAACGCCGCCATGCGCGATAATAATCGCCTTGCAAATGGCCAATCCGAGGCCGACGCCGCTTTGCGTACCTTCTCGGTGTACACGGTAGAATTTATCGAATAGTTTGTCCTCTTCTCCCGGCGGTATACCGGGGCCGCGGTCTGTGACCGTAACCTTTAGCATATGTTCGGACAGCTCGGCGATAATGTCGATGGGGCTGCCAGCTGGCGTATATTTGCAGGCATTTTCCAATATATTGATCAGTACCTGTTCGATCAGCACCGCATCGACGCGCACCAAACAGAGCTCATCCGGCAGTTTGGTGTTGACGGCTCGCCCTGCAAGTTGCTTGTGCATTCGCGTTAAAGTTCCGCCGATTATTTCATCCAGAGGATACCATTGCCGGTTAAGCGACGCTTGCCCTGCATCCAGGCGAGCCATATCCAGAATATTATTGGTCAGGTTCGACATGCGTAGCGCTTCGTCATAAATGGTCAGGCTTAAGTCCTTCCGATCTGCGGGCGCAAGCTGGGCATCCTCTTCGACCAAGGTGCTGGCTGCACCGACAATGGATGCCAACGGCGTGCGTAAATCGTGGGAAATAGCGCTGAGCAAGGAATTGCGCAAGGTTTCGGATTCCATGCGCAATTGCGTTTGTTGCGCTTCTTCGGAGAGACGCACCCGTTCAATGGTTTGGGCAATCTGGCTGATAAAGGTATCCAGTAGCCGACGCTGTTCAGGTAAAAACACCCGGCGCAGATTGGCAGCGCGCAAAGCCAGCACACCGATCACGCCGCGAAAACCGGACATGGGAAAAAACACCGCACTGGCTCCGGGTAAAGTATCCGTGCCTTGTCCGGCTATCTGGTCGTGATCGAAAACCCACTGCGCCACGCTGAGATCGCAATCGCGTAGTGATTCCGGCACTGGTGGATCCAGCGGGTAGACTATCCGGTTGTCATCGGTGGGGAACAGCAATACGCTGGCACCGCCGAACTCGTCCTGAATATGGCGCGCGGCAATTCTGGCGGTATCCGCTACGGTACGGCTGATCGCCAGATCTTCGCTTAGCGCGTAAAGGACATTGGCGCGCCGTTCCCGATGCGAGGCAACCTTCGCCTGAGAGCGCATATTGCTGGTCAGATGACTGATAATCAGCCCCACCAACAGCATGATGGCGAACGTGACTAAATACTGTGCGTCCGCAACCGCAAAGGTATAAATTGGCTTTACAAAGAGAAAATCGAATGCGGCAACACTCAGTACCGAGGTCAGGATAGATGCCTCCCGGCCAAAGCGGGCCGCCATGAAAACCACGCCCAGCAAATAAACCATGATCAGATTAGCCGATCCGAATTTTCCGGACATTAACCAGGCAAGCAAAGTCGTGCCGCCGGTCATAAGCAGCGCCCAGCCCCAATTTAACCAGCGCCGTTTGGCGCGACCCCAGGGATAACTGGCTCGCAACACGTTGGTTACCAGCATCTCTTTTGGCGCTTTTCGCTCCAAGGCGTCCTCGCCACGCGGGCTACCCAGTAAATAGACATTGATGTTATGCGCTTCGGTAATCAGGGTATCGACGACCGAACCCAGCACCCAGCGCCTCCAACCCCGCCGCCGGGGTTTGCCCAAGACAATTTTGGTGACGTTGCGGCTTCTGGCGAACCCCAGAATTTCCTTGCTCATATCAGGGCCAGACAAAGTCACCGTTTCGGCGCCCAGCTGTTCGGCAAAGCGCAGCACCCGCAATACCTCATCGCGACGTTCGGCAGGTAGACGTTGCAGCTCCGGCGTTTCCACATAAGCCACGATCCAGTGGGCATGAAGGCTGGTAGCGAGTCGCTTGGCCGCGCGTACCAGCCGTTCGGCGATAGTATTGGGGCCGATGCAGACCAGTATCCGGTCGCCGACCTGCCAAACATCGCGTATCGCGTGGTCGTCCCGGTAGTCTTGCATTTGCGCATCGACCCTGTCAGCAGTGAGGCGTAACGATAACTCACGTAAAGCAATAAGATTGCCTTTGCGGAAAAAACTGCGCATCGCCCGTTCCGCCTGTTGCGGTACATAAACTTTGCCTTCCTTGAGCCGCATTAATAATTCATCGGGCGGTAAATCAATCAATTCGACTTCATCGGCCAGCTCGAATACCGTATCCGGCACGGTTTCCCTAACCTGCACGCCGGTTACTTGGCCGACATCGTCGTTGAGGCTTTCCAGATGCTGGACGTTGAGTGTGCTGTAGACATCGATACCGGCGTTCAGTAATTCTTCTACGTCCTGCCAGCGTTTGGGGTGACGGCAGCCGACGGCATTACTGTGCGCCAACTCGTCCACCAAGACCAGGGTCGGGTGGCGTTTCAGCGTGCCGTCCAGGTCGAACTCGCGCAGCACCGTACCCCGATGTTTCACCAGCTTGGGCGGCAGTACATCCAGCCCTTGTAATACGGCGACGGTTTCTTGTCGGTCATGGGTTTCCACCAGTCCAACCACCACATCGATACCTTCAGCCCGTTTGGCTTTGGCGGCCAGCAGCATGGCGTAAGTTTTTCCAACCCCCGCTGCCGCGCCGAAAAAAACTTTGAGTCGTCCACGCCGCCGCTGGTTTTCCTCTCGCTCTACACGGGCTAGTAGGGCATCAGGATCGGGGCGGAAGGAATCGTTCATAATGTGGTTTAGCTTATTTTGAGCGTGGAGTTCAAAGCTGGCTTTGAACAATTTATACGTACAAGGCTAGCCTTGTACTCCGGTATGCTGTCAACGCCGATTTTGTGATTCGTGTCGGGCTTCATTTAAGACGCTGATCCAAAGCCAAGTTTAATTTCAACACATTCACCCTTGGCTCCCCCAATATTCTCCATTGCCGAGATTCAGTATAACGATCAACCAGTTCACGCACACTATCCGTCGACATGTGCCGGGCTTTCGCAACGCGATTGATTTGATAGCTGGCGGCGGCAGGGCTGATGTGAGGGTCAAGCCCGCTGGCCGAGGCGGTTACCAAATCCACGGGCACAGCTTCCGAATGACTGGGGTCTGCATCGCGCAACGCTTTGATGCGCGCCTTAACAGAGTCTATCAGCACAGGATTGGTCGGCCCTTGATTGGAACCGCCGGATGCTCCGCCGTTATAGGAAACAGGCGAAGTCGCTGATGGCCGTCCCCAAAAATACTCGGGACGATTGAATGCTTGGCCGATTAACTCGGAACCGAGCGGCTGCTCGTTGCTGCCGAGAAAACTGCCGTTTGCCTGACTGGGAAACACAATTTGTGCGCAGAACGTAACCGCCAATGGATAGACGATGCCGGTTAGCACGGTAAAAAACAATAGCATCAGTATTGCGGGTTTGATGTGGTTGGTCATTGCTGACTCCTTTATTTATTTTGTGCGTATTTCCAGGTTCCAGCCTCGTGTGACTGGAAGCTGGAGCTTCCAACACTGCGTTCCCAAGCAGGAGCTTGGGAACGAGCGGATAGCATCAGTAAAGTGGGCTTGGTGTGCTTAATCACAATGATCTCCTAATAGTCAGAACGGTAACGCGGTTAAGCCAAGATCGATCAACTTAATCCCTATAAACGGCGCGATAACCCCGCCGCCACCGTAAACCAGCAAGTTATTGCGCAGCAATGCCTCCGCACTTTGCGGTCGGTAAGTCACGCCTTTCAACGCCAAAGGAATCAAGGCGACGATAATCAACGCATTAAAAATAACCGCCGAAAGTATGGCGTTGTCAGGGCTGCTAAGCCCCATGATATTAAGCGCGCCAAGTTGCGGATAAGTGCTGGCAAACGCCGCGGGGACAATGGCGAAATACTTGGCCAGGTCATTAGCCAGACTGAACGTGGTCAACGCGCCGCGCGTCATCAGCATCTGTTTGCCGGTTTCGACTATTTCGATCAACTTGGTCGGGTTAGAGTCGAGATCGACCATGTTGCCGGCTTCCTTGGCCGCCTGCGTGCCTGAGTTCATCGCCACCGCCACATCTGCCTGAGCCAACGCCGGGGCATCGTTGGTGCCGTCGCCGGTCATCGCCACCAGGCGCCCTTCGGCTTGTTGTTCGCGGATCAGCTTGAGCTTGGCTTCCGGCGTCGCCTCGGCCAGAAAGTCGTCGACGCCCGCTTCGGCCGCAATCGCCGCCGCCGTCAAGCGGTTATCGCCGGTGATCATGATCGTTTTAATGCCCATATTCCTCAGCTCGACAAAACGCTCCTTAATACCGCCCTTAACCGTGTCTTTCAGCTCAATAACGCCCAACACCTGCCCGCCGTCGACAACCAGCAGCGGCGTGCTGCCCCGGCGCGCAACAACATCGGCGATTCGTGTCGCTTCCTCGGGAAATTTTGCCTGTTGGGCTTCGACATAGCCGCGTATCGCATCGGCAGCGCCTTTGCGGATTTGGCGATCGCCGATATTGACGCCGCTCATCCGGGTTTGCGCACTGAAGGCGACAAAGGTTGCACCCAAGTCGTGAATATTGCGCTCGCGGATCGCGAATTTCTGCTTGGCAAGCACAATGATGCTGCGGCCTTCCGGCGTTTCGTCAGCAAGCGTCGCCAGTTGCGCGGCATCGGCCAATTCTTTTTCGGTGGTCTCGCCTATCGGTATAAAAGCCGAGGCTTGACGGTTGCCCAGGGTAATTGTGCCGGTTTTGTCCAGCAGCAACACATCCACATCGCCCGCCGCTTCAATGGCTCGCCCCGAGGTGGCGATGACGTTTTTCTGCATCATCCGCCCTATGCCCGCAACGCCGATAGCGGACAGCAAACCGCCTATGGTCGTGGGAATCAGGCAAGCCAGCAACGCCACCAGCACGGTGATCGAAACAGGCGTACCGGCTTTGGCGATTTCGACGCTGTATATAGAAAACGGCAAAAGGGTCACGGTGGTCAGCAGAAAAATCAGCGTCAATGCCACCAGCAAGATCGTCAGCGCGATTTCATTAGGCGTTTTTTGCCGCGATGCGCTTTCCACCATCGCGATCATGCGATCCAGGAACGCTTCGCCGGGATTGACCACGACCCGCACCACCAGCCAGTCGGACAATACCCGCGTACCGCCGGTCACCGAGCTGAAATCTCCGCCCGATTCACGAATGACCGGCGCGCTTTCGCCGGTGATAGCACTTTCGTCCACACTGGCCGCGCCTTCGATGACTTCGCCATCGGCTGGGACAAAATCGCCCGCTTCAATCAGCAGGATGTCGCCGCGCCGCAATGAGGTGCTGGTAACTTTGGCATAATCGGTGCTGTAACGCGGTTCGTCCAGTTTCTTGGCCATGATGTCGCGCTTGGCGCTACGCAATGACGCCGCTTGCGCCTTGCTGCGGCCTTCGGCGACGCTTTCCGCGAAGTTGGCGAACAACACCGTGAACCAAAGCCAGAAGGTTACGGCCAGCATGAAGCGGGTTTGTGTACTGCCCCCGGAAAACAACTCCCATAACCATAGCCCGGTGGTCAGCAAACTGCCGATATAGACCACGAACATGACCGGGTTTTTCCATTGTTGTTGGGGAGCCAGTTTGCGCAAGGTATCGCCTAGCGCATCCCACAGGATCTGGCGGCTAAATAGCTGTTGCTTATGATTTTTTGTGCTCATCAATTGTTTCTCGCTTTAATATAATGGAACGCTGATGACGCAGATCATTATGATTCAATAAGATTTTCTTGAATGATCTGCGTTCATCATAATTATCTGCGTCATCTGCGTTCTATTGTTCTAAGTGCTGTGCGGCTAGTGATAGATGCTCGACCACCGGCCCTAATGCCAACGCGGGTACGAAAGTCAACGCACCGACAATAAGCACGGTGCCGATCAGCAGCATCACGAACAACGGCGTATGCGTAGGCAAGGTGCCGACAGTCGTCGGCACGGTCTTTTTTGCCGCCAATGAACCGGCAATAGCGAGCACCGCGAGAATGATCCCATACCGCCCGATCAGCATCGTGATAGCCAAGGCTATGTTATAAAAAGACGAATTGACGCTAAGACCGGCGAATGCGCTGCCGTTGTTGCCCGCCGCCGAAGAAAATGCATAAAGAATTTCGCTGAACCCGTGCGCGCCGGGATTGGCTACCGCTGTTTTTCCAGCTTCCACCATGACCGCTAATGCCGTTCCACCCAGAATAAAGAAAGCCGGAATTAAGATAACCACCGCCGCCATTTTTATCTCGAAGGCTTCAATCTTTTTGCCTAGATATTCCGGGGTTCGGCCTATCATCAGACCGGCAACAAAGACAGCGATCAGCACAAAAACCAGCATCCCGTAAAGACCGGAGCCGACGCCGCCGAAAATGACTTCGCCTAGCTGAATCAACCATATCTGGATCATGCCGCCC
The DNA here is from genome assembly GCA_945861405.1 of Candidatus Methylobacter oryzae. GTDB lineage: Bacteria > Pseudomonadota > Gammaproteobacteria > Methylococcales > Methylomonadaceae > Methylobacter_A > Methylobacter_A oryzae_A. Next base: position 19,006 of record CAMAUL010000064.1, read on the forward strand.
AGCGGCGTATACGAATCGTGCATGGAATTGACCGAACCGTTCGATGCAGCGGTCGTCGCAGTCGCCCATAGCGCGGAATTGACGATGCCGAAACGCGTTTCCTTGCCTTCCATGTTGCCGCCGGATTGGTCGACGCCAACACTTTGCTCAACTCCAAGCGCAGTCAGCGCAGGATTGCCGCCTTGCTCAGCACCAACCGTGACGAATAGCAGGCTGGCGAACACCAGCGTCATCGCTGACAAAATGGCCCAGCCCTGGCGCGGATCGCCGACCATCGTTCCAAAGGTGTGGCAGAGCGCTGCCGGTATCAGCAAGATAGCCAACATTTCCAGGAAATTGGACAACGGCGTGGGGTTTTCGAAAGGATGCGCCGAATTGGCGTTAAAAAAACCGCCGCCGTTGGTACCCAGTTGTTTGATGGCGATTTGCGAGGCGGCAGGCCCTAGAGCCAAGGTTTGCGTGGAAGGTAGGGTGGGCACATGTTTTTCGTGCCCACCAACAGATAACTCATCAATGGTGGGCAGAACAGCATTGCCCACCCTACCCTGCTCAACTAACGGAACAGTTTGGTAAGGTTTGAAGGTTTGCACCACGCCTTGCCCAACCAGCACCAATGCCAGCACAAACGACAGGGGTAGAAGGATATACAAAGTGCCGCTGGTCAAATCCACCCAGAAGTTGCCGATGCCGTCCGCATGAGTCCGTTGAAAACCGCGTATCATCGCAACCAAAACCGCCATGCCGGTGGCCGCCGAAACGAAATTTTGCACGCTCAGCCCTATCATCTGGGTCAAATAACTCATCGTCGTTTCGCCGCCGTAACCCTGCCAATTGGTGTTGGTGGCAAAACTGACCGCAGTATTAAATGCCGAATCGATCGTGACATTGCCCATCTGTTGCGGATTCAGCGGCAAATAGGCTTGCAGCATTTGCAATGCAAATACCGCCAGTCCGCCGAATAGATTAAACCAGAGCAGGGCTGCGGCGTAATCTTTCCAGCCCATATCCTGTTCCGGCTTAACGCCGCTCAAACGATAAAGTCCCGTTTCCAAAGTTGCCAATATGCGCTTAAGAAATACCGGGTGGTTTTCATACACCGCCGCCATATAAACACCCAAAGGCTTGGCCAACAGCAACAGGGCGACAAAATATAAAGCGATTTGCAATAGGCCGTTTGCAGTCATCAGAATTTCTCCGGGTAAAATAACGCCACCAGCAGATAGATAAATAATGCGAATGCGAGCAAGCCGCTCAAGCTGTAGATAAAGGTCATGGTTACCTCTCTTTTATGGACGTTCCGAGAGGTTAATGTAACGCGGTTGTTATAAAAAAACTGTAAAAATAAGCGAGTATAGTGCTGGCGCTCTGCTCACCTGAGCGTGTTGCAAAATTCAGTTGTTGTATGAAGCCATACATTGTACTGAAAAACGAAGCGCATCCTATGCCGCCGATGAACCGCCCGATGAAGATCCTGCTGCCGGGTGGTGCGGGGACGGGGACTAAATATCCCCGGTTACTCAACTCCGCTGAACGGGATTCCTGAAGTTTGATCCGAGCCAATCTCCTGAAAACTCATCAGAATGCATCATTGATCAGCTTCTGCTCACGGGTGACTCTCCCTGTTGCCAATGCCGCACAGCACAAACCACTCCGAGCCGTCGCGCGCCTATCTCATATTGCATCCAAAAATCTCCGTGCCGATGTAATATTTGTTGTTTCCAAATTATTCCCGGATGCAGAAGCAGCACTTCCCGTTGGCAGGGTTCGATGTAAACTTTGCTAGGAGGCAACGCATAGCGGTCGGTAATGCCCGCATCCACTCTGTCGACCTCCTATATAGGCCGCCAATCCCGATAGAGTATCTGCGTTTGACAATGTAGCCTGAGCCTCTATGTCCCTTTCGTTTTTTGATACAGCCTGTTTAAATGATTGATCGTCTCTTCATCATCGGGGTCTATTGATAACGCCTTAAGATAATATTCTTCAGCTTTTGTTAAATTGTCCAAATGTTCGTAACAAACGCCGATATTAAAATACGTATTGCCGTTACTGACATCCAAAGCTATTACGCGGTCAAACTGTTCGAGCGCTTCGGCATAACGATTGAGGTCTAATAACGCGCTCCCGTAGTTATAATAATTCTTAGCGGTTTTGGCTCTATCGACAACACGGGCATAATAGTCCAACTCCGCATTGTCATGCGCCAGCGCATAATCATCGCTGCTCCGCTTGACCAACTTGCGCCAGCGACGGGTAATG
>CAMAUL010000065.1 GCA_945861405.1 Candidatus Methylobacter oryzae
CCTTGCCGGTCACCTGGGTTACGGCGCTGACAGCACCCGCATCGGCATCTACCTCGATGGCGTAAAAATCGGTAGCGACGAGAGCACCAGCTCGGCCACGATGCTCAACTGGCAAACCCGCAGTTTCCAATTCACCGGCACAGGCGGGGGGCAAACCCTCCGTATCGTCAGCGAAGCCGATCAGCGCGAGTCCAATGGCCGAGGCATGATGATCGACAACATCGCCCTGAGCGAAACCCTCCAGGCCAACACCGGCTTTGAAGACAGTGCAATCCCGCTATCGGCCATCGGCGCGCTGTTGCAGGACACCGACGGTTCCGAAACCTTAAGCCTAACCATCGGGGCCATTCCGGTCGGTGCCACCCTAACCGACGGAGTCAACAGCTTTATCGCCAGCCAGGACAACAACACAGCAGACATTACCGGCTGGAACCTGGGTAAGCTAACGATAACGCCGACTAAAAACTTCAACGGTCAATTCGCCCTGAAGATTGTCGCCACCAGCACCGAGCAAGCCAATCAGTCCCAAGCGAGCATCGAAGCCGACCTGTTGGTCACCGTCCTGTCCGTGAATGACGCACCGCTCGCCCGCAACGCCAGCTACACCCTGAGCGAAGGCGGCAGCATCGTCATCGATTTTGCCGGACTGATCAGCGATGCCGATGGCGATGTATTGGCCTTGAGCGTCTCCAACCCGAAAAAGGGCACACTGACCAAGAACCCCGACGCCAGTCCTGAGCTAAGTCGAAGGGGTACCTATACTTATACGCCGAAGCGCGAATTCTCGGGTATGGAGACCTTCACTTACACGGTTTCCGACGGCAAGCTCACCACAACAGCAATCATCACCTTGACCGTACTGCCTAAAAATGACGAAGACGAAGATGAAGACCATGACAAAGACCATCACGACAACGGCCTGCACCAAGGCTTTGACCACAGCCAGCACAACGGCTACCCAAGCTACGATGACCATCGGGGCGCCAAGCTGACCTTGCAATCCGTCTACCCTTCGCCCGAACAGCAGAACAAAGATCGGAATGACGACCTCGACAACAATCAGCAGAGCAACCGCACGGCCAGCAAGATCGACTGGACAGGCCAAGCGCCGAACCTGGGCAAGCCAAAAAAAGACGATTGGGTTGCTCAGATGATGACAATCCAACCCAAGGAGCAAAGCCTGGCAGAGCAGACCGGCTTGGTGGTTAGGATGATGAAGTGACAAAGATGAGATTACTATCGGCAGTGTATGGGCTTTGCCTTGTTTCCACGGGCTGCGCTCATCGTTATACACAAGATTGTCCCAGAGTCGTCATTCCGGCAGGGATTGCCGGAATCCAGAGCACAGGGATGTGATAGAGTGTCCGTATAAGAAATAACTCAAAAAGTGGTCTCGTACGGCTAAAAAATGGTTGATTGAGCTATACAATTTTCCGTTGGAGACTTGTGGCCTGATTTAAATTACCATCCATGGCCCCTGGATCCCGGCAATCCCTGCCGGGATGACGCGTTGTATAGATGCCTATGCATAAATTAGGATAGGTGCGAGGAATAATCTTCTAAAAACCGCGCCTTTAATCACATCCACAAGGCCCGTATTAATTGCCCATTAACATTTATTACGAGCGAAATAATGTGTTAGCATTAAATCATGAATAAAGCCCACGACTCCGCCTATAAATTACTGTTTTCAGAACCCGAAATCATCATCGATTTACTGCAAGGCTTTGTCCACGAACCGTGGGTTAAAGAGCTTGACTTCACCACCCTTGAAAAAGTATCCGGCAGCTACATCACCGATGATTTACGCAGCCGGGAAGATGACGTGATATGGCGGGTCAAATACCAACAGAGCTGGATTTACGTCTACTTGCTGATTGAATTTCAATCGACCATAGACAAATACATGGCAGTCAGACTGATGACCTACATGGGCCTACTTTATCAAGATTTAATAAAAACCAAACAGCTAACCGCCAAAAAACAGTTACCGCCTATATTCCCCGTCGTTTTATACAACGGAGAAAAACGCTGGGATGCAGCGACCGAATTAAAAGACCTGATCGTCAAAGTTCCCGGCGGACTGGAAAAGTACCTGCCCTCATTAAACTACCTGCTGCTTGATGAAGGGGCTTTCGAGCTCAAAGAACTCACCCCCTTAAAAAACCTGGTTGCCGCCATCTTTCGCTTGGAAAACTCCACATCGCGAGAAGATATAATGGAAGTTATCAGTAATTTGATAGAATGGTTGGCAACACCGGAGCAAACCCGATTAAGACGCAGTTTTACAGTCTGGATCAAACGAGTATTACTGCCTGCAGAAAGTCTTGAACAACCGATACCCCACATTAACGATTTAGCGGAGATAAAAACGATGTTAGCACAACGTGTATCAGAGTGGACGAGTGAATGGAAACAGCAGGGATGGATTGAGGGCATGGAAAAGGGCATGGAAAAAGGCATGGAAAAAGGTATCGAATCAGAGAAAACGCTACTGGTTCGATTAATACAGCGTCGTTTTGGGCAGACGGCTGCTATAACAGCTCAAACTATTTTAAAGCCCGTAATGAATACGGATACTCTGGAACAAGTTGGCGATTGGGTTATCGATTGCAATGATGGAGAAACGCTTTTAAGCAAGTTGAAAGAGTTGTAATGTAGCCCTGCAAAATAGTGAAGTAGAGACAGCCGGTCTTATGTTATCAATCCAACAATGTCCGCCGCTTTTGCAGCCCCTTACGCAACTTCATATCTCCTTTACCGATCTCAACGGTGTAGCGTTGGCGAGACTAAAGGCGAACTATTCTCATGGACACTGATGCCGCAAGTTATGGCTGATTCGTAGGCTGCATCCCGAATGACAACAGCGAACCCCCAGCACCAGCAAGCAATGAATGGGTCGTCAAAGCAAGCAGCAGTGCCGCTGACTACAACTAATTAAGGGTTTTGCATGTCTATAAGCAGTGTATTACGCTTCCAGAAAGCAATTTTAATAAAACTAGCCACTTTTTTTAATAAGCTTCGCTATTGGCGAATGATGCTACTGCTTAGCCCGTTGTTATGCAGCCTAGCTCATGCCGAGACTTTATCTTCTTTATTGGAAATGGCGAGAAGTAATGAGCCCGCTTATCTGAGCGCCCAGGCCGCCGTACAGGCCGCCAACGCGCGCACAGACCAGGCATTCGGCAGCTTGCTGCCGCAAATTAATGTGACTGCCAGCGTTAATCTTAACAAACGAAGTTATCAGACCCGTAGCTCAGAGGTGGCTCCTGCGAAGGATCAGTATGACAGCAACTCTGAACAAATAAGCCTGACTCAGCCGATCTGGAAACGCCCAATTTATATTGGCTTGCAGCAGGCAGAAACGGCGGCCTTTCAGGCAGAGCAACAATTGGCGAATACCGAACAGGAGCTCTTGGCAAAGGTCGTTTCTGTTTGGTTCGATTTGCTGGCGGCCCGGGATCAGGTGCTATTTACGCAGCGGCAGATTGCCGTTGCTCAACACCGCTGGGAAGAGGCCAAGCATGGCTTTGAACTAAATTATATCGGTCGACCGGAGCTTGAGGAGGCCAAGGCAAAACAAGATCAAGCGATGGCTGAACAAGTGTCTGCCGAGACCGATTTAAATCTTAAACGTGCGGCATTAGAGCAAATTGTCGGTAATGTCGATCAACTGACGCCTACCTTTATGCGCGAGGATGCTGAACTGGCCGATTTAAGCACTGAAAAACTCAAGGCTGTGTTGGCGAGTGTGGAGGCTGGAAATCATGCAATACTGGCGGCCATGCATGCCCATGAAGCGGCTGTTCATGAGGTTCAGAAGCAGCAGGCGGGGCATCAGCCCACTCTGGATTTGGTCGCCAGCTATGGCAATAATAGCCAGTCAGTCGGCGGTTTCCCTGGGCAAGCCGGGTATGACATCCTGCTGGGGACTGTTGGGTTGCAGTTCAATATGCCCATTTATTCAGGAGGCACTCAGTCGGCTAAGGTCGATGAGGCCGTCGCGCAAAAAGCAAAAGCCCGTTTCGATATTGATGCGGCAAGAAATTTATCGACATTATCCGCCAAACAGGCGTGGTATGGCTGGTATTCAGCCTACGCTAAAACCCGCGCCGCCGGGCAGGCAATCAAGGCGGCAAATTCTGCATTACTTGCGGCGACCGTTGCCAGCCGTAATGGCTTGAAGTTTGAAACAGCCGTTCTGGAAGCGCAACAGAAACTATCCGAAGCGCAACGGGATTACAGTAAAAGCCGCTATGACCAGGTTGTTAACTTTGTGAAGTTAAAATCGGTTATGGGGGTTTTAATCAATGAGGATATCGCCGCTTTAGATGCTCTTTTTGTGGACATGCCGATGTCGGGAACGGGCAAGGTCTTTAAGGTAAGGGGGTGGGGGTGGTCGAGTGATCCAAGAGCTGCAAGATAATGATTTGACCGAAGCGGAGCAAACCTTAACGGGGGCATCGCCTTGGGATGCTTTTGTTAATGCCGCTACCTCGAATGAGTTCTGTCAGGCTTGGCTCGCCCTGATATGCGAACAGATTCAAGGCGCAACTGCGGCAGCGGTATTAGTTGAAAATCAGGGGGCGCAAACCTATGTGCCGATGGCCGTTTGGCCGAAAGCAAGCCTAAGCATGGGAAGGCTGGCAAAAATAGTGGAGATTTGCTTGCGGGATCGGCGCGGGGTTTTCCAACCGGCTGAAGATGCCTCAGATCAATCTGATTTGGGCCATTTAACCCAGATTTCCTACCCGATCATTTTAGAGCAGCGCGTGATTGCGGTTGTTGCCGTCGAAGCGGATTGCAGTGTCGTTGATGTCAACAAGATATTCCGTGACATTCATTGGGCCAGCGCTTGGCTGTCGAGCATGCTTTCCGGGCGGGAGCTGGACGAGGCGCTAACCGCTAAGACGCGGGTCGGCTCGGTATTGGAAGTGATTGCTGTCGTTTTACGGCATGGAAAATTACAGCAAGTCTTGTTTGAAATGGTCAACGAACTACGGCAGCGCCTTGATTGCGCAAGGGTTGCCATAGGCATGGCAAACAATGATAGCGTCAAGTTGATTGCGCTTTCGGAAGCGGCGACCTTCGAGAAAAACACCTCGCTTGCCAAGGCTTACATGCGCGCCATGGAAGAGGCTTATGATTACGGCAAGACGGTGCTGTTCGACGCGCCCTCCAAGAAGACACGGTTCCCGGTGCATCACGAGTTGATGCAAATATCCGGCTCCAGGTCGGTTGTTTCCTGCCCGCTTTTTGAAGGCGGGCGCAGTATCGGGGTGCTGGTGTTGGAGTCGTCCGGCAAGGTTTTTGATGAGGCGGACTTGGCTTGGCTGGACGCTTTTATTGCGATGGCCGCGCCGATTATTTCGCAGCGTAAAAAAGCGGAACACAATGGCTGGATGCGCTTGGCGGATGACGCTAAATCGACATTGGCAAAGCTTTTCGGGCCGCGCTATCTGATATGGAAGGCGGCAGCGACCTCGTTATTTATATGCTTGGCAATTTTAGCGTTGGTGCATATCGATTACCGGGTGACGGCGAAAACGGTCATTGAAGGTGAAATACAGCGCGTGGTATCGGCACCATTCGATGGCTTTGTCGGATCGGCCTATGTCCGTGCAGGCGATACGGTCAAGCAGGGGCAATTGCTGGCCAGTCTGGACGATCACGAACTGATGATCGAGAAAGCGCGTTGGTCAAGTGAGCGCGATCAGTACGACAACCGTCTGCGCGAGGCTTGGGCAACCCATAATTTGACAGAAGTGCAGGTTCTGGGCGCGCAGTTAAGCCAAGCTCAGGCGGAATTAAATCTGGTGACTAAAAAGATTGAATCGGCCCACTTGGTTGCCCCTTTTGACGGACTGGTTGTGTCCGGCGATTTAAGCCAGCAAGTGGGAGCGCCGGTCGAGGTTGGCAAGAAGCTGTTTGAGATTGCGCCGTTGCAAAGTTATCGGGTGATTTTGCAAATAGATGAGCGGGAAATACGCCATATTAAGGTAGGGCAGCCGGGGATGCTGGTCATTACCGGCATAGCCAGCGACCCGCAAGCGTTAACCGTACAAAAAGTGACGCCGGTTGCAACGGCGGAAGATGGGAAAAATTTCTTTAGGGTCGAGGCGAGTCTTTCTGAAGCCTCTGTACGGCTGCGTCCGGGCATGGAAGGCATAGGAAAGGTTGTTACTGACCGCCATTCATTGTGCTGGGTGTTATTCCATAGTTTTACCGATTGGCTAACCCTGACGCTATGGACTTGGATACCCTAACGGTAGCTTGATAGAACACTGATGCCAAAAGTAGCGGAGTGCAAGCTTTGCTTGCGCTTGCAGGCGAAGCCTGCACTCCGGCTATTGGCGATTTGCTTAAGCTGTTTCGATGGTTATCCGCGTAAATCCGTCTAATCCGCGTCGCCTAGAGGCGCCTACTTTTGGCATCCGTGTTCCATTTTTTAAATGCTAAATTTTGCTTCCGGCTTGTCTGGATTAGGAAATTATGACGCGCAGTATTTTTAGTTCCTCATGGCATAGCGTTGCCGAGTTAAAACCGCGCTTGATCTCGCAAGCGCGGGTGCATCGCCATGTTTATCGCGGCCAGGTGTGGTATGTGGTGCAAGACCAGACCGGCGGTCGCTATCATCGGCTTTCTCCCGGAGCCTATGCGCTGGTAAAGGGCATGGATGGCATTAAGTCTGTGCAAATACTGTGGGAGCTGGCTAATACCGGGAGCGAAGGGGATGCCTGCACCCAAAACGAGGTGGTCGATTTATTGGTGCAAATGCATGCGGCGGATCTGTTGCAAGTGGATTCTGTGCCGGATTCGGTAGCGTTGTTTCAACGCTATAATAAAAAGCGCATTGCTACCATCAAGCAGTGGTTGCTTAACCCGATGAGCCTTAAGCTGCCGTTGGTCGATCCCAATAATTTCCTGTCGCGCTGGGCTCCAAGTTTGGCTTGGCTGTTTAGCCCGACGGGTGCAGTACTGTGGCTGGTTGCAGTGCTTCCGGCCCTGTTTCTGGCGGGGCAGCATTGGTCGGAGTTAACTAACAACTTATCGGATAATGTGCTGTCGTCAAGCAACCTGATGGTCATGGTGCTGGTTTTTCCTGTTGTCAAATTGCTGCATGAGTTGGGGCATGGTTTTGCGACTAAAGTATGGGGCGGGGCCGTTCATGAGATGGGCTTGATGTTTCTGGTATTTGCGCCCGTACCCTATGTGGATGCTACATCGTCAGCGGCGTTTCTTTCTAAATACAAACGCGCCGTAGTGGCAGCGGCAGGCATGCTGGTTGAACTCTTTCTTGCAGCGCTGGCGCTGTATGTTTGGTTGTTGATTGAGCCGGGCATTGTCCGTGCGATGGCGTTCAATGTGATGGTGGTTGCGGGAGTTTCTACTCTGGCGGTAAACGGCAATCCGTTGCTGCGCTACGACGGCTATTACATTCTTAGCGATTTGATTGAAATTCCCAATCTCGCTCAGCGCGGGCAAAAGTATCTGGTTTATCTTTGGGATCGGCATGTTTTTGGAGTATATGATACGGCCCCTTCCCACGAGACGAAATCGGAGCGTTGGTGGCTTTTTTGTTATACGCCGCTGGCATGGCTGTATCGCACCTTCGTGACGGTATCGATCATTTTGGTTATCGGCGGGAAGTTTTTTATTTTCGGCGTCCTGTTAGCGCTATGGGGCGGCTTTAAGCTGGTTGCAATGCCCTTATGGGCGGCTTACAAACATGTGACAGGCTCGCCCAACTTGAGACGGCGACGTAAGGCCGCATTACTGATCTCGCTTTCTATGCTGGCGTGCATATGGCTGCTGGGCTTTGTCCTGCCTTTGCCGCTTTATACCAAGGCCGAAGGAGTGGTATGGTTGCCAGACCAAGCTATTTTACGCGCTGGGGGTAACGGCTTTTTCCGCCGCTGGTTGGTTGCTTCTGGGGTGAGGGTCAAAAAGTTGACCCCCTTGTATGAATTGGAAGATGATTTGTTATTCACCGAGCTTGCCGTTGCAACAGCCAAAGTTAGAGAAACCCAAGCAAAATATGACGCCGAACAATTTTCAGATCCGACCAAGGCGGTAGTTTTGTACCGTCAATTACAGGGCGAGCAAGAGAAGCAGATTCAATTGGAAAAACGCGCTGCGAACCTGATTGGCTATGCCAATACCGAGGGTGTTTTTGTTGCCGCACAGCCGCAAGATAAGCCCGGCAAATATTTCAAAAAAGGCGACCTGATCGGCCATGTATTGGAACGCGATGCCTTATTGGCGCGTACCGTTGTTCCTCAGGATGATATAGATTTGGTGCGCTCGCGGCTGGTATCGATAGAGCTGCGCTTATCGAATTGGATCGCCCAAAGCCATCACGTTAATTTAGCCAGGGAATCCGCAGGCGGCATAAACGAACTGCCGTCTGCGGTCTTGTCGCTAAGCGGCGGCGGAAGCATCGTGACGGCACCCAACGACCCGGACGGATTGAAGACGGTCGAGCGGATTTTTATCGTCGATCTTGCCCTGCCGACGACAGTCTCAACAGTGACCTTTGGCGAGCGTGTACATGTCCGCTTCGACCATGGCAACGAGCCTTTAGCCTGGCAGGGTTTACGCCGGTTGCGGCAATTATTCCTGAGCCGCTTCGGTGTCTGATATTCGGGCGCTCATTGCCGGGCGCGCCATAGAGGTTAGCGATGGCTGCTATGTCGAACGGCTCGATGTGCATGAGCCCGAGCTTGAGGAGCGTATGCGCGGCTTCATGGCACACGTCTCATTAAGCGGCTCCGCCAAGGCAAAACGGTTTGTGCAAAAAGTTAATGCGCTGGAGCTTATCGTCCTGGCGTATCAAGACGATGAGCTGCGCGCCGAATTGGCTAAAGTCGCCCGGGAGCTACAAAAAAAAGGCTTTCGCGACGACTTGATGGTGACGGCTTTTGCCGTGATACGGGAAGCATCACGGCGCATACTGGGCATGCGTCATCATGATGTCCAGCTGATGGCCGGGCGTTTCCTGCTGCAAGGCAAGATTGCCGAAATGTCCACCGGGGAGGGCAAAACCCTAGCCGCTACCCTGGCGATATGCACTGCCGCCGCCACCGGGGCTTTAGTGCATGTTGTTACGGTCAATGATTATCTGGCGGAACGCGATGCCGAAAAAAATGCGCCGCTGTTTGCTTTTTTCGGTTTCTCCTTGGGCGTGGTCATTGAGGATACTCCGCTTGAGGAGCGCCACGTCCAATACGCTAACAACATTGTTTACGTTTCCAATAAAGACCTGACCTTTGACTATTTAAAAGACCGGATTGCGGCAGGCGGCGTGTTGCATGCGCACCTTAAGCTTCGACAACTGGAAAATAACCGTTCAGCGCCCGCATTAATATTAAGCGGCTTGCATGTGGCCATCGTCGATGAGGCGGACAGTGTCCTGATTGACGAGGCGCGCACACCGCTGATTATTTCGGAAACGGTGCCGGATGACATCGATAACGCCGTCTACGCCCAAGCCATCGAGTTGGCGCAGGCACTAAAAGTTAATGTCGATTTTGTGCAGAGCAAAGACCGGGACATCTGGCTTACGGCTGCGGGCAATCAAACCGTCAAGAACCTTACCGGGGATTTGGACGGCTTATGGAAATCAACTTTATGGCGTCATGAGCTGATCCAAAAAGCCCTTTCAGCCTTATATTTGTTCCAGCGGGATCAACACTACATCGTTGCCGAAAATAAGGTGCAGATTGTCGATGAGTTTACCGGTCGCGCCATGCCCGACCGGACTTGGGAGCGGGGGCTGCACCAGATGATTGAGGTTAAGGAAAATTGCGAAATCAGCGGGCAACGGAAAACTTTGTCGCAAATTACCTATCAGCGATTTTTTGGACGCTATCTGCTGCTTTGCGGCATGACCGGGACGGCTAAAGAAGTCGAGCCGGAGCTGAAACGGGTTTACGATATTACCGTGGCAAAGGTGCCGACGCACAAAGCCAGCCGCCGACAACGGTTGCCGGATCGGGTTTTTTTGACATCAACAGAGCGATGGCGGCATGTCGCCGTTCGCACCGCCGAATTGGCGGCCATGGGGCGGGCCGTGTTGGTGGGTACGCGTTCGGTGGAAGGCTCCGAATATTTGGGCCAGCTCCTTGCCGAGATGGGGCAGGTGCATACCGTGCTGAATGCGCGCCAGGATGATATTGAGGCGGAAGCGGTCGCCCAGGCAGGTTTGCCGGGTCAGGTAACGGTAGCCACCAACATGGCGGGTCGGGGCACCGACATCAAACTATCGGATGAAGTGGAACAATCAGGGGGGCTGCACGTCATATTGACCGAGTTCCATGAAAGCGCGCGGGTAGACAGGCAATTATTCGGCCGTTCCGCCCGTCAAGGCGATCCTGGGACAGTCGAGGCTATTGTCAGTTTTGAAGACGAGTTATTTGTCAGATATGCGCCTTTAATTACGCGGGCAGTTGCAAGATTAATATCGCGGAATACCGGGTTTATAAAAGAAAATCTTTTCCGCTTACTGGTTCTTTATGCGCAGACTAAGGCTGAGTATTACGCCCGTAAGATCAGGCTTGACACTATACAAAGGGATAAAAAATGGCTTCAAGCATTAGGCTTTATCGGTTTAGATAAGAAGTAATGGGTGAGGGGACGTGTTGGAATACACCTGTTAGGCACATAGCTATAAAATATCCGAAGCGTAATCAGCCAAGCGTGAGCGTTCGCCGCGCCGCAGGGTGATATGCGCTCCATGAGGCCATTCTTTAAAGCGGTCTACAACATAAGTCAATCCAGAGGTCGTTGCCGTCAAATAAGGCGTGTCTATTTGCGACAGGTTGCCGATGCAGATGATTTTGGTTCCTGGCCCGGCACGGGTTATCAGGGTTTTCATTTGCTTTGAAGTCAGGTTTTGAGCTTCATCAATGATCAAAAAGCGGTTCAGGAAAGTCCGCCCGCGCATGAAATTAAGCGACCTGATTTTGACCCGGTTCATAATGATGTTGCTGGTTGCGCTTTGCTCCCATTCACCGTTTTCTGCATTTTGGCCTAAAAGTTCAAGGTTATCGATTAACGCGCCCATCCACGGTGCCATTTTTTCTTCTTCGGTACCGGGCAAAAAGCCTATGTCTTCACCGACCGGGACGGTTTCGCGGGTCATGATGATTTCCTGATAGGTTTTGTTTTCCAGTGTTAAGGTAAGCCCTGCGGCCAGAGCCAACAGGGTTTTTCCTGTGCCAGCCGTGCCCAGTAAGGTGACAAAATCAATATTGGGATCCAATAAGACATTGAGGGCAAAATTCTGCTCCCGATTTCTTGCTGTTATGCCCCAGATATTATGGTGTTTGGCACGATAATCCTTTGCCAGTTCCAATACTGCAATCTCGCCGTCGCAGGATCTGACGATGGCTTCGAAATTGGTTTCATCTTCGATATATACATACTGGTTGGGGTACCATTCGGTGACTATGGGGTCGTCCAGTTTGTAAAAAGTACGGTTTTTCTCCTGCCAGGATTCCATTTTGGTGCCGTGTACTGCCCAAAAATCATTGTCCAGCGCCATTGAGCCGCTGTAGAGCAGGTCAATATCATCCAGAGTCTGGTCATTATGGTAGTCTTCCGCAAGCAGCTCCAAGGTCGCAGCCTTGATGCGCATGTTGATGTCTTTTGAAACCAGGATAACGGTGGTACCCGGAAGTTCCTTGGTGAGTGCCAAGACGATGCTGAGTATGGAGTTATCGGCAAGGTTGCCGGGCATGCTTTCCGGCAGCAGTGCGGTCATCGCGCTGGTCTGGAAATATAAGCGCCCACTCTGAGTTGCATCAGTGGCTGGCCCATGTTTTATGCTAGACAACGGTAGGCCGTCGTTAATAGTCTGCTGGTTGGCGTCACGGATTAAATCATCCAGAAATCGGCTGACTTGCCTTACATTGCGCGCCAGTTCGGTCAGGCCTTTTTTGGCGTGATCGAGCTCTTCAAGGACAATCATCGGGATAAAAAGGTCATGCTCCTTAAAGCGGAAAATGGAGCTTGGATCGTGCATCAACACGTTGGTGTCCAAGACAAACAGTTTTTTATCGGGCGATGTTTGAATATTCATGGCTAGTTGTTTATGAGTTCATGTAAGGCTTGCAGGACTTCTTCGCAATGTTCTTTGACTTTTACTTTGCGCCATTCGCGTACCAGCAAACCCTTTGGAGCGATCAGAAAAGTGCTGCGTTCGATGCCCCGAACCTGTTTGCCGTACATGTTTTTCATTTTTATGACGTCAAACAGCTGGCACAGCTGTTCATCGGGGTCTGACAGCAGGTCGAACGGGAATTGCTGTTTGCATTTAAAGCCTTCATGAACGCGGACGGTATCGCGGGATACGCCGACTATGACGGCATTGAGCGCAGTGAATTTTTCGATGTTGTCGCGAAAACTTTGGCCTTCCAGGATGCAACCGGGCGTGTTGTCTTTGGGGTAAAAGTAAATAATCAGGTATTTGCCGTGGTAGTCGCTTAGTTTTACCGTCTTATCGCCGGTAGATGAAGCCTCAAAATCGGGTACAGGGTGTCCGGGAGTTACCATTGTTGGGTCTATCGCTTTATGGGTTCAAGAATAGCGTCTATATTTAAACGGTCGCAAAAATCCATAAACTCTTCGCGTAGCGACAGCAGATGGAGTTGCGGTGGAATCAAAATCACAAATTTGGTTGAGAATACTGAGGTTTGAATATAAGGGGCTTGATAGCAGCTGCCGGTTATCTCCTCAATGTCTATCTCCCGGTCAAACAGAAAAGAGGTAATGGATTCTGTGACATTGTCGCGATCCAGGGATATGGTTTCCAATGAGTAGGGGATGCATTCTTTAGGTTTGTCTTTTTGCTCAGGCCGCAAGATGTGAATTTTGATGTCCAGCCGTCTTTGGATAATGTCCAGGGTGCTTTCAAATTTGGCAATCTGATTCCAGTTACCCTGGATAAGCAGGTATGCCGCTGTGGACTGAGCGAGCCGGGATGATCTTATTTCCAAAATATTGCATTTACAGTCGCGCACGGCGGGTAGTATTTCAGCAATAAAATTGATCTGATGGTTGCCTAAGGCAGTGATAGCTAGTTGCATGTTGTTTCTTAGAAGTTTTTTTGGGAGTTTAGCATCAAATCAGCGAAACTTTATGAACATTAAATTTATTTGGTATTAAAATGATAAAAAATATTTTTATGCCGATAAATACTGAATGCCATATTTTAATTTTATGGTTATTTTAATTTCTCATTACCGAGCCTGAGTATGACTGATTCAATAGATAAAAATTCAAAAGAAAAACATCTTGATGTTGACTTAGATGCCATGCTGGACGAGGCTGGATCGTCTATTTTTTCGGCAAATGAGTTTCAAGATGACGATGAAGCCGTTGACAGGTTGCTGATGAATGATGATCCAGTGCAAGCAGAGGTGGATGAGGATGTGAGCGCGCCTGACGCGTTGGATGATTTCTTGGACTTTAGTGATTTTGATGAGCCGGAAATGGATCTACAGGATTCACCACCAACGGCGGTAGCCGAAGTTGATGGTTCTGAGCTGGTTGCGGGAAATTCATCCGCTGATGTAGAGGATGACGTTGATGACTTTTTCGGTTTGGGTGATAGTTTTGACGAATCGGATCTGATTCATGATGATGAGGTTGACGCTCCGGCTGTGGCGGAGTTAATTGCAGTCAATGAAGAGCCGCAGGCAGTTATTGAGGAATCAGGCGAGGACGAAGATGCGTTTGAAACGTTGGATGATTTTTCCGGCTTGAGTGATGATTTTGATGAATTGGAACCGACTCAGGATGATGAAGCCGACGATTTAGCTGATTTAGTTGAGCAGCCATCCGATGACGAAGATGCTAATGACAGCCTGCTTTTGGGTGCCGATTTTGATGTTGAAGATGCATTAGACGAAACAGACGGGAAAGCGGATGACCTCCTTGATGATTTTGACGAATCGGATATGATCCAAAATGATGAGGTTGATGATTGGGCGGATTTGCTTGCACCTAACGAAGAGCCGAAGTCCGCAGATGAAGAATCATTCAATGACTTGCTGGGTGACGAAAATAACATTAACAGTCTACCCTTGGATGCCGGTTTTGATGCAGAAGATGCAGGCTTGATTAAAACCGATGATTTTTCTCAACTGGATGATGTAAATGATGAGTTTTCCTCGCCAACAGAGGAGACTCAGTCAGCGGAAACTGAAACATTATTTGCCCAGAATGATCAGGAAGATGATTTTCTTTTACCTGATTTTGATATTACGGCTGACACGGATATTTCTGATGTGGGCGGTGAACCGGAAACCAAAGAAAATGAGAAGGATATCTTTGGCAACATTGATTTTGTGGACGAAGAAGAAGCCTTGAATGTCTTTGGGCCGGAAACGGTGGAACCGACGTCTGTAGGTAATGAAGCCGCTATTGAGTCTAAACCTGAACCAGCGCCAGCAGCCGAAACCGTTATGAAGACTATTGAAAACGTTGAGGATGTAAAATTGAGTCCCTTTGATTTTGAACAGGAAGACATTAAAAAATTGTTGGATGATGCTCAAAACAAGGTTAAAAGAGCAAAGCTTTTTAGCTATGTGGCGATGGGGGTTGCCGCTGTTGCGATGTGCGCAGCCGTTGGATTGGGCGTGATGACGTATGGGACAAAAACGGAATTTACAAAATTAACTGAGGTGGTTTCAACGTTGGAGGCAAATCTAGCAAAGAGTGCTACAAACCATCCTGATTTTGTGCTGCAACAGGATATGGTCAGCAAGGAACTGGGCATGCTACAGACTAAAATGGATGATTTGGAAGACAAGGTGTCTTTAGCGCCGCCCATTGCTGAACCGGCCAAGGTCGAAGCTGCGCATGAGCCAGTAGCGGCTAAAGCAGGAAATGCAAGTGAACCCGCTCAGGTTAAAGCGGCAGCTGCGCATGAGCCGCCCAAAGACAAAGCCAAAACTAAGAATGAAAAAACGCCTGCCAAAGCTGATGCTGCACCTGTCAAAGCAGAAGCTACGCCCGCTAAAACAGAAGCGGCGGCAGTAATTGCACCTGCACCTGATAAAGCGGCAACTCCGCCTAAACCGGTAACGCCCAAGCCGGTAATCGCCGCAAAAGCAGTTGTTAAGCAGGAGCCTGTAAAGGAAACGAAACAGGCAGGCTCTGGAAAATGGGGGGTAAACCTGGGGGCATTCAAACAGGAATGGTATGCCAAAAGCAGGGCGGCGGAATTCGCCCAACAAGGCGTTTTAGCCGAAGTAATACCTGTCCAGGAAAAGAATACAACCATGTACCGTCTGCGAGTTGTGGGTTATAAAACCAGAGCAGAAGCAGATTCAAATACGGCCAGAATTAAAAAAGCGCTTAATTTAGATTCGGTTTGGGTGAGCGATAACTAAGGCTAATGCCGGTCATGAGGGAGAAAAAGCTGGTTGTGGCGGTATCATCCAGAGCCTTATTCAATCTGGATGAATCGCATGCGATATTCGAAACGCAAGGCAGGGAAGCCTTCTGCCGTTATCAAATAGAACACGAAGACGAGATTTTGGAGCCGGGCTACGGCTTCGCGTTGATTAAAAAGCTGTTAGCCCTAAATGACAGCAGCCCCGATGATCCCCTGGTTGAAATCATCCTGTTATCGCAAAACAGCGCCGATACGGGCTTAAGGATTTTCAACTCCATTGCCCATTACCAGCTGAAGATTATCCGTGCGGCATTCACCAGCGGCGCATCGCCGTACGGTTACATTCCTGCATTCGGCGCGCATTTGTTTTTATCGGCCAATGCCGATGACGTCGCCAAAGCCCTGAGCGCCGGTTTTGCGGCGGCGACCATACTTTGCGGCCCTTCCATGACGGATCAGTCTGGTCAGCTGCGTATCGCTTTCGATGGCGACTCGGTATTGTTTTCTGACGAATCGGAACGGATTTATCAGCAGCGCGGCCTGGATGTATTCACCGAGAATGAGCGCAACGAAGCCAAAAAGCCGTTGTCGGGCGGGCCGTTCAAGGATTTTTTGAGCGCCCTGCATCATATTCAAACACAGTTTGATCCTCAAGAATCGCCGATCAGAACCGCCTTAGTGACCGCCCGTGCGGCTCCGGCTCATGAGCGGGTAGTCAGGACATTAAGGGCTTGGGGCATTCGTATCGATGAGGCGCTGTTCTTGGGCGGCATCGCCAAGGGCGCTTTTTTGAAGGCTTTCGGTGCGGATATTTTCTTTGACGACCAGAAAGGCCATTGCGAGTCCGCCGCTCAGCATGTCACTTCCGCGCATGTGCCGCATGGTATTGCTAATCAGAAACAGGGTGAGTAGTTGTATTGATTGGTGTGTAGGAGGAGCATTGTTCGCGATTGATGTGCTTCACTTTGTTTAGCGCATCCTATGATCCTAAGATTATGAGTCAATTTTTATTGTCAGAGGGATAAAGTCAAGTTGAATCAAGTCCCATGGGCCACGTGAAGTCATATCGGCTAATCGCTCACGAATGGCGCCGAAGAGAAGTTGAATGCCAGAGGTCTCAATAATACTTTCAATTGCAGACTGCCCAAGTGCATCGTCTTTAATTGAGATAATGCCAAATGCCATGATAGAAAAAAAATAAGGCAGGTTCTTGCTTTCGTCCTGATTAGGCTCCACTCGAGCGGTAATGCCATATCGGTGCCCATGATCAGCTAAACGAGATGCGTGACCCTCGACAATTAATTCAAGATGTGTAGGATTATTTTCGTCATCTTGTATGAAATCAGGGTTAGCTGCCACTTCTTGGTGGGTGAAAAAATAACGATCAAGCCGCAGCGGAAATTCTTTCATCGGGATTCCTGTTTGATTTTGCCCATTCTTTGCCAACTTCATGACGAAGCGGTTGCTTTGATTCTACAACGTCAAACCATCGTGTTTTGGCTTGTTTAGGAGCAATATGTATTTGTAATTCGCCATCTACTGCTCGCGCAAGCTTTACCATGGTTTCTATAGTGAAGTTTGTATCCCCCCTAAATACCTTGGTTAGGTAAGATGAGCTGGTATCCATCCTGACCGCAAGCTCTTGCTGGGTCATTTTTCTTTGCTTGAACACTCGGTTTAATTCTATCGAGAAGTTTAGCTTTGCTCGTTCAACCCAGAAGTAGTCATGCTGTTCCAGATTTTCTCTAAGTTGTTTAAATGATTTTATAGCCATTATATGTCCTCCGTCATTAACAGGTTATTTGAATCATGAGCCTGTTGATATTGTTTTTTATATTTAATAGCGATATCTATTTCTCTTTTGGGAGTTTTTTGGGTCTTTTTTATAACTCCATGAGTAGCCACAACAATGACGTCGCAGTGTCCTTTGAAGAAAAAAACCCTAATAGCGCCTTTTATTAGTTCGTATATTTTGTTGTTTTTGTCAACACAGTGGCATTGCTTTGTGTTTAACGCTTCGAAACCCTTTTCCGCAATACTTTCTATAATAAGGGAGATACCACCTACGCTTGCTTGGTATTGGTATGGAAGTTCGTATAAAAAATCGATGAGGGGACTGGTGTCTTCATCTTTTTCAACAATGACTGCGGCCACTGTAAATTTGTTTTTTGCTAAAATCTGAAGTTTCATCTTAACCTATAGGTTAACTTTGTCAATAGTGTAATCCGATAAATCAATTTCAGTAGCGCTAAATACCAAAATATCCTGTCCATTACTTTGATTTTTTCACCGTCTTTCGGCTGCTATTCTCATAAATATAAAGCATGTTATTGGCATAATTTATTCAGCGATATGTCGTGTCACATGTAATTGCTTGCGGCGTAGTTGATGCGACTATGGAGCTATAGCTTGGTAGAGTGCTATAGCCCAACGTATCATATCACGATCTTAAATACCCGATTTGCCATACTCAAATCGATCTCGTCAACTATGAGATACGTGCAGTCCGTAGGTTAGTTTTAATGCAATGAAGCCCAACAATTCACTCAGAACGTTGATGTTTAGGGGCGTTGTTATGAGATAATTAACGAATGAATAAAAATAACAGATGCCTTATGGCTCATAAATAAGGAAACACCATGTTCTCATTGCAAACCATCTTCGGCAAAGGCGATAAATTTTACGGCTTGCTTGAAGCCAGTGCCGAGTCTGCGCGTTCGTCGGCTAAAGCCTTGATCGAGCTTCTCAGTACGCCTGCGACGCAACAATCGCTGGAAAAATTTAAACAGGCGCGCCGTCGGCAAAAGGATTTATTCGCGCAAATCAGTGGGGAATTGGTTAATACGTTTGTTACTGTGCTTGATCGTGAAGATATTGAAGCCCTTAATGGCGCTCTCTACAAAATCCCTAAAGTCGTGGAAAAGTTTGCGGAGCGGTATACGCTGGCCTTGGCTCGTATCGGCGATGTGGATTTCACCAGCCGTGCTGCGATGCTGGAGCAAGCCTGCGAAGTCTTGGAGCACATGGTCGGACTGTTACGTAAAGGGATGGATTTGGACGAAATCAAGAAATTAAACGATCAGTTGCAAACTATTGAAGCCGAAGCGGATCGTCAAATACTGGAGTTGTATCGGGATGTCTATGCTAACGAAACCGATCCGATCCGTTACCTGGTAAAAATGAATTTGTTTGAAATCCTCGAAAAAGCGATTGACCGCTGCCGCGATGCAGGCAATGTCGTCTACCACATCGCCTTAAAAAATTCATAAAGGGTTATCATGCTGACCTTGCTCTTGCTTGTCATTCTGGTCGCGCTGGTATTCGAGTTCATCAACGGATTCCACGACACCGCAAACTCCATTGCTACGGTTGTTGCGACCAAAGTATTAACGCCGACGCAAGCGGTGATACTTGCCGCCGTCACCAATCTGGTCGGTGCGTTATCGGGTACGGCGGTGGCCAAAACCATTTCGTCGGGATTGGTGGATACCGGCATGGTGAATATCACTTCCGAAGTGTTGATCTGCGCGCTGACGGGCGCGATTATCTGGAATTTGATTACCTGGGCATTGGGGCTGCCGTCTTCTTCCAGCCATGCCTTGATCGGCGGCTTATGCGGCGCAGCGCTTGCCGCCGGAAACAATAATCCCGATGTATTGATCTGGTCGAAAACGGCGCTGGTCTGGACGGAAAATAAAGGCTTGCTTTGGAAAGTCGTGATTCCGATGATCAGTTCGCCGATAGCCGGTTTCACCTTGGGCATCGTTATCATGGGCGGCTTGATGGCTATCATTAGCGGCATGAATTCGGCGGGTGGCGGCATGGCGCGAATAGCGCGGCCAAAATGGGTTAATGCGGTGTTCGGCAAAGCCCAGCTTTTGTCGGCCGGTTATATGGGCTTTGCGCATGGCAGCAACGATGCGCAAAAAACCATGGGCATCATCGCCTTAGCGATTTTTACCGCCAACAGCGCCGGTACGCTTGATCAGTTGCCGTCTTGGGCAGAATTTTTACGGCCTGATGGCGGAGAAAAAGACATCGATACCTGGATCGCCTGCATTTGCGCTTTGGTCATGGCGCTGGGCACTGCGGTAGGCGGGTGGCGTATTATCAGGACTCTCGGCCACAAAATGGTCAAGTTGCACCCGATAAACGGTTTTGCAGCGGAAACCAGCTCAGCGACTATTCTGTTGGTCGCCGCTCATTTCGGTATGCCGGTTTCCACTACGCATAGCATTTCAACAGCGATTATGGGTGTAGGCTTTGCCAAGAATCCTCACGCACTTAAGCTTTCCGTCATCGAACGTATTGTCTGGGCATGGATTTTGACGATTCCGGCAGCAGGCGGGGTTGCCTGGGGAATGGTAAATTTGTTGTTTCTGTTGCATTAGATGTAGAATCAATGAGGCTTCCGGCCTCATTTTCGTGTTTAAAACTTTTTTTCGAATTTTTTGTAAATTCCTGGAGTTTGCTATGACGACATCTAAAGTTTTATCAAAGAGTTTCCCTTGTTATCTCACAAATAAAAGCCTAGCTCGATTGGCGGGACTTTTAACTCTATTGCTCTTGCTGAGCGGTTGTCAGGCCGCATTAACCCCCGAACAGGTGACTACGGAATTTTGGGAAGCGATGGCGGAAGGCAATCTTGATTCTGCCAGAGAATACGCTACCCAGGAAACTCAGCACCTTGTGACTAAACAGCAAAATCTGGAAGATGCGACAGTAAAAACCGGCGCGATTTTAATCGACGGTTCCAATGCGACTGTAGCAACGGTCATGGCCTTAAAAAAGCCTGAGAACAACAAGGATTTGTCTTTTGACACCATTTTATTAAAAGAAAACGATCTATGGAAAGTCGATTATCAGCGAACGCTCAATAATCTTTCAAACCTGCCTTTCGGGGATTTTTTTAAAAGCTTGCAGGCGATAGGCGAAACCCTTAACAAGGAGTTGGAACAGCAAGTTCCTTTGTTTGAGAAACAAATAAAATCTTTCAGTGAAGAGTTAATACGACAATTGGACGAATTCCGCCGTCAGCTGGAAAAAGCGGCCCCGCCTGAAAAACCGAAGCCTAATTCCAATAGCATATAACCATTTATCTCCGAGTTCTCTCGTGCAGACTTTTTATCAACGAGGTGTTTTTTATGAGCTCTAAAACTATATTCTTTCCCCTCATCGCTGTTATTTTCATCGTTACTGGTTGCGTGTTTCAAAAGCCCGACTATCTGAAAACGATAACCGCGACTGAATTAAACCGAATCATGCAAAATGAGGATATATTCCTGGTTGACGTTCACACGCCTGAGCAAAGGCATATAAAAGGTACAGACCTTTTTATTCCCTACAACGAAATCGAGAAATACAAAGACAAACTTCCCAAAGATAAAAGTACAGTTATTTATCTGTATTGCGAGGCTGGCCCTATGGGGAATGCAGCGGCAAGGTCTCTTTATGAATTAGGTTACCCTAACTTAATCAATCTTGAGGGGGGAGCAAAGGCAATCCTATAAACTTAAGCCAGTCATCGTGATTATAAAGTTGATTTGTAAGCATGTTTTCGATGCGGCTTGGGATGCTTTGGACGCGGTTTTGACATCTCCGGCACAAATCCGATGAGATTTTTGACAATTTCCGCTAGAGTGGCA